>JAGBGW010000202.1 GCA_017935825.1 Clostridia bacterium | reverse complement strand
CAAAATTTGAAAATGGGGATAGAATTCCTCCAACAGAGACGCTTATACGTTTAGCTGATTTTTATGATGTAAGTATAGACTATATTTTATGTAGAACGAATAAACCAGAAATAAATAAATAAAGAACGACAGATGATGCCGTTCTTTATTTTTTGAAAATTTGTAGGAGGGGCAAGCCCCTCCCTTTTGCGTTACTGGTTTTTGTAATGCTTCCGCAAAAGCTGATAGGTTTTTTTGCCGTACTCGCTGATGAAAAGACCAAGCAGTACGAAGAAGATGCCGATGCCTGCGCGAAGGGTGATGGTTTCAGAAAGCACCGTCACGGATACGGCGATGGTCAGCGCAGGTTGCAGGTACAAATACACCCCTGCGCGCACGGGACCGATGCGGTCGATGGACATGTTCCACGTCACATAGCAGATGGCGGATGCAATGCAGCCAAGGTAGAGAATGTGCGCGATGGACGAGAACGATGCAAGCCGCGCAGGCAGCGTGGCAAAATCACAGGTCAGACAAAGGGGCAGGGAAAAGATGGTGCCGTAGAAGAACAGCTTTCGGGAGATCTGTCCGTTGGAGTAACCAAAGGTGCCGATCTTTTCTGCAAGAAGAGAATAGACCGCCCACATCAGTGCACAGGCCACTGCCAGCATGTCGCCCACGGGATTGATCTGCAGCTGCTGCGCGGAGGAAAAACTCATCAGTGCCACACCCACTGCGGCAAAGACGAAGCCTGCACAAAATCCCACATTGAGAAGGCCTTTTTGTCCAAACAGCGTGGCGATGGCGGCGGTGAAAAAAGGCGCGGCGCAGATGACGACGGATACATTTGCCGCCTGCGTGTAGTAAAGTGCGTAGTTTTCAAGAAAATAATAGGCGCACACGCCCGTAAGACCTGCCAGCGCACACAGCAGCTCCTGCTTTTTTTCCATCTTCAGTCGCCCGGGGAATAAGATCGACAGCATGATGAATGCAAGGATAAATCGCACGATCATGATTTCCACGGGGGAAAGCGTCTCCAGCAGTTTTTTGGTGGAGATAAAGGTGGTTGCCCACACCGCCATGGTCAAAAAGGCAAGCAGGTTGCCCACGGTCTTATTCTTCATTGCGGCATCGCCTCTTTCGGGAAAGGTTGGAATCGGGGAAAGAAAAACCGTCGGTTCAAAAATGAGCCGACGGCTTATTGTAACACAAATGGGATCAGAATTCTCCGCCGATCTTGTCGGTGAGGTTGGAACCGTCGGTCAGACGGATGTAGCGAGCAGAAGTGGTGGTCTCCTCGTCTTCCAGGAACTCATGAGAAATGAACTCGTTGACGCACTGGGATGCAACCAGGGGAGTCAGCAGGGTGGAACCCATGCAAAGAACGTTGGAGTTATTGATGATACGGCTCTGGCGTGCTGCGAAGGGGCTCTCAACCAGTGCTGCGCGAACACCGCGGTACTTGTTTGCGATCTGGGATACGCCCATGCCGCTGCCGCAGAACAGGAAACCAAGCTCGTACTCGCCGGAAGTGATAGCCTTAGCCATCTTCTGTGCGACAAGCGTGAAGCTGATGGTGTCGCGCTCTTCGTCGCTGATCAGATCGACCACTTCGTGACCCAGAGACTTCAGATGATTCTCAACAGCAAGCTTCAGATCGTTTGCGACAAACTGAGCTGCGATGCAAAACTTTCTACCCATTTTGTTAATGCCTCCAAAGATAAATTGTGTGCAAAGCACATACATATTTATCTTACCATCAATTTTGGCTCTGCACAATCACCAAATCAGGGTATTTTCGGCAAAGTCTGGTCAATGCGCGGGCGGGCAGCGGATTGTCCTGCACGCCCAATACCTTTAAATTTGTCATATTGGAAAAGGCGCGTAGTGAACGCAGACGAT
>JAGBGW010000201.1 GCA_017935825.1 Clostridia bacterium | reverse complement strand
TCTCCTGCAATGAGGAAGGTGTTTACTACACCGTCTCTATTTTGCGAAACAAAACCAAGGGCTTGCAGAAACTGGTGGATCACATCGTCCGCTTCACCGACGGGCGCAGCTGCCGCCTTGCACTGATGCACGGCGATGCAAAAAGTGAACTTCCCCGCGTGGAAGAACTGATCCGCGAAGCCGTACCCCAGGGTGAGATCTTCATGCAGGCGCAGATCGCCGCATCACTGGCAGTACACACAGGCCCCGGGCTTGTGGGTATCCTCTCCTTCTGTCCGCAGGAGATTTAACAAAAATCGTCACCATATCCGTGTTTCGATGAGCACAAATCGAATCTGTTTTTTTCCATAAGAAAAGGACACAAGGTGAAACCTTGTGTCCTTTATGATTACAACAAATCACTTGCTGTAGTTTACGGTGTAGACGGGACGACCGTCAGTGTGAGTGCTTTCGGTGATGGTGTAGCCATCGGGAACAACGATCTTGTCATCGTGCAGGTCCTGTCCCTCAAGGAAACAGCCCTGATAGTAAGACCAGGGACGCAGATAATCGGGAGTGATGGGCATTGCGCAGTCTTCATCGCCCCATGCAGGGTTCGCGCCTACGAAAGTATCGCCGTAGATTCGGAAATCCTCGTCGCTTCGCGGCTTGCATTTGCCTCCCCCCCCCGTTTCCTAAAAAACGGTGCTGAGGTTCGATTATCAAACGTCAAATAACAAACAATGAATACAAACAGATACATTCGCCCATTTCCCGTTAGGCAAAGTGCATCACGTATCATATTGTTCATCTGTTACAGTTATACTATATAAATTTCCTGTTTCAAACAGTTTTATTGGTTTTATTAAAACTATTCTGTAACTGAATATTTTATTTACAGCAAAACCCACCCGCCATTTACATGACGGGTGGGTCAATCTCAGCAAAAAGTTTCCAGATTGTCCATCCACTGTTTGATGATCGTTTCACCGACTTCCGGCTTATACTGAGCGATCAGTTCGCTGCGGATGCGTTCCTGACGATTGTGTAGGTAATTATTCTTAATAGAGTCCATCGCCGCATAGATCTTTTGACACTTGCGATAGCCAAAAATACGCTGGATCGCACGGATAAAGAAAAATACGGTCACAGCCAATGCCGCCAGCATGGCGATCCAATAGGTACCAAGGTACTGTTCTGCCAAAATTTTGGAGAAGGGGATCGCGCAGGACATGGCAAATGCACAAAGCGAGCTCAAAATAAGACGGAAATCCAAAACACAGGCGTTATGCAGTGCGATCGTGCCTGCAATACCCCATGCAAAGTAGGGCCATACCATGTTGCATTCAGCGTCGTCAAACAGCATGATGATGCAGGTGACCATCATCACCACGATGCTGACATAGTAGATGGTATCTTCGTTATAGGTATATTTGCAGTCATCCCTCTGCTTTTGCAGTGCTTTGTACTGTGCCATCTGTTCAGGCAGTTCTTCAGTCAATCTGCGTTCAAAGAAGGTCTTGCCGTTGCCCACATGCTTATCAAATTCGGGCTTGACCTGCACAGCCCGTCTCAAATAGCGTGCCTGCTGTTCGGCATCGCGGTAATCTTCTGCCTGTGCAAAATACCCAAGTGCGGTTGCATAGTGCCCTGCTTTGAGTGCTTTTTCACCCTGCTGATAGCGGATATACTTTGCCTTTGCAGTGTTCTTCAGTGCGCGATAGCCATGGTATGCACGGTCAAGGTCGCCTTTTGCTTCTGCAATTTCCACAACGAAAACCTCCAGGCATTCTTCCATGGAGTCTTTTTTGAATTGTTCCACCGCATTGCTGCTGCCATAGCGCTTTTTGTATGCCTCGTATACGGTTTCCACGCCTTCCAGCACGTAGCTGTAGTACTGCACACTTACCATATCGGGATACATAGCAAGAAGTTCATCGCAAAGCTTCTTTGCATAAGTATGATCCTCCGCCTTGACAGCTTCTTCCAGTTTTCCGAGTTTTTCAACATATTCCTGTGCAAAGCTTTCCGCAGAGCGAAGCGACGCTGTTACCGTCTGCGCAGCCGGTGCAGAGTCAAACCTCTTGACCACAGTCTCTGACGATCCGCTCTTGGTGGAAGATGTACCCGATTTCGTATCAAATGATTTGATATCTTTTAAATCTTTATCCATAATATCACCAAATAATAAAGAAAAAGGGAGATTATCTGCATAATCTCCCCTTTTACACGCTTACAGTTCTTCTTCGTCCTCGTCTTCCTCGTCCATTGCAAGGTAAGCTTCGGATACTTCGTCAAACTTCTCAGGATCAACGGGCATGAAGATCTCATCTTCGCCGTCCTGCTGGATCTGCATCATGTATGCATCCACATCGTCATCCTCGACGTTTGCGCCTGCTTCCACAAGCACTGCGTACTCCACGCCGTCATAGAGGAAGTAATCGATGACTTCCAAAGAAAGCTCCTGACCGTCTTCGTCTTCTACGATGATTACATCACGTTCTTCTTCCATGGTGTTTCTCCTTTAAAAGCGATTATTTGACTACGATATTTGCAAGTCTGCCCTTGATGTAGACAAACTTCACGACGTTTTTGCCATCGATGGCTGCTGCGACCTTTTCGTCAGCCAGAACGATCTGCTGTACCTCGTCAGATTCTGCATCGGTGCGGACCACAACACGTGCGCGGACCTTGCCGTTTACCTGTACTGCGATCTCGCTTTCATCGCGGACCAGCTTTGCAGGATCGTGGACGGGCCATGCCTGATTGAATACGGAGTACTCATTGCCCAGCATCTCCCAAAGTTCCTCAGCCATGTGAGGTACGAAGGGTGCAAGGATCAACACGCTGTCGCGGACGATATCCTGTACCAGCTTGCCGTTGATATTGTCGTTGTTTGCAGTGTACTTATACAGTGCATTGAACAGCTCCATAATACGTGCGATCGCAGTATTGAACTGGAACTTATCGGTATCTGCGGTGACCTGTGCGATGGTGTAATGACGCACAGCATCAAGTTCCTTCTCCGCCTTTTCGTACACACCTTCGCCCTTCATTTCCAAAGAGGAAACGACGAAACGCTCCACGCGCTCCAGGAAGCGGTTGATGGCAAGGATGCCGTCGGTGTTCCAGGGGCCGCCCTCCACGTAGGAGAAGCAGAACATCAGGTACATGCGGAAGACGTCGGAGCCATACTTTTCAACGAACTCGTCGGGAGAAACCACGTTGCCGCGGGATTTGCTCATGCGGTAGCCGTCGGGACCCAGGATGATGCCCTGATGGACCAAAGACTTGAAGGGCTCGTCGAAGTTGACATAACCCATGTCGCGCAGAGCCTTGACGAAGAAGCGGGCATACAGAAGATGCATGCAGGCATGCTCTGCACCGCCGACGTACTTGTCTACGGGCAGGATCTGGTTGATCCATTCGGTATCAAAGGGCTTTTCAGCGTTCTTGTTGTCGGGATAACGCAGGAAGTACCAGCTGGAGCATACGAAGGTGTCCAGCGTGTCGGGATCACGGGTTGCATCGCCGCCGCAGACGGGGCACTTGCAGTTCATGAATCCTGCGTGCTTCTTCAGGGGAGACTGACCATCGGGGGTGAAGTCTACATCGTAGGGCAGTTCAACAGGCAGCTGCTCTTCGGGAACAGGTACGGTGCCGCACTTGTCGCAGTAGACGATCGGGATGGGTGCGCCCCAGTAGCGCTGACGGGAAACCAGCCAGTCGCGAAGGCGGAAGTTGACCTTAAAGTCGCCCTCTTCCTTCTCCTTGAGCCATGCAGTGATTGCCTCACGTCCCTCGTCCACGCCCATGCCGTCAAACTGCTGGGAGTTTACAAGGTGACCGTCGTGGCTGCAGAAGGGAAGCTCATCTTCCACGCCCTCGTTGCCTGCGATGACGCGCTCGATGGGCAGGTTGTACTTGGTTGCAAATGCGAAGTCGCGCTCGTCATGCGCGGGAACTGCCATAACAGCACCGGTACCGTAGCTTGCAAGAACATAGTCTGCAATGTAGATCGGGACCTTTCTGCCGTTGACGGGGTTGATGGCATATGCGCCGGTGAAGGTACCGGTCTTTTCACGGGTGGTGGAAAGACGGTCGATCTCGCTTGCGCGGGAAGCCATGACCTTATACTCTTCCACCGCTTCGCGGCATTCTTCGGTGGTGATGATGTCAACCAGAGGATGCTCGGGAGCAAGTACTGCGTAGGTTACGCCAAAGAGGGTATCTGCACGGGTGGTGAACACACGCATGGGTTCATCGCAGCCCTCGATCTTGAAGACAACTTCGCTGCCCACGGACTTGCCGATCCAGTTGCGCTGCATCTGCTTGGTCTTTTCGGGCCAGTCAAGCTTGTCAAGGTCGGCAAGCAGCTCATCTGCATACTTGGTGATCTTGAAGAACCACTGGGTCAGGTTTCTGCGCTCCACGATGGTGTGGCAGCGTTCGCAGGTGCCGTCGCCCATGACCTGCTCGTTTGCAAGAACGGTGTTGCAGGAGGGGCACCAGTTGACGGGTGCCTCGCGGCGCTCAGCAAGACCATGCTTGTACATCTGTACAAACATCCACTGGGTCCACTTATAGTACTCGGGCAGGCAGGTCACAAGCTCATACTCCCAGTCGAAGGATGCGCCGATGTTGCGCAGCTGACCTTCCATGGTAGCAATGTTCTGCAGCGTGGAATCCTTGGGATGGATACCCGTCTTGATTGCAAAGTTTTCTGCAGGAAGACCGAATGCGTCAAATCCCATGGGATGGAACACATTGTAGCCCTGCATGCGCTTGAAGCGTGCCCAGCTGTCAGTGGGACCGTAGTTATACCAATGGCCTGCATGCAGCTTTGCAGCGGAAGGATAGGAGAACATCTCCAGACAATACAGCTTTTTGTCCGTACGGGTACGGTCAAAGCTGTAAAGATTCGTCTCTTCCCAGCGCTTGCGCCATTTTTGTTCCATCGTGATCATGTCCATGGAAATCTTACCTCACATTGTATATAAATTAGAAAATATTATCAGTCGTCAATCACTTTGACACACCAGTTTAATGATATTGCTTCCGGGCTTTTCTGTCAAGGAAAACCATGCATCAGACCCCTTTATGGGCGCAAAAAGACGAAGGATTTTCTTGTTCCTTCGCCTTTTGTTCTTATTTCTTATAAAGTGATGCGATCATGGCGATTGCAGAATCGATCACCAGATCTTCATCGCGGTAGCGGCCTGTTTTTAAGCCATCCTCCGCATCAAGGAGAATATCCAAAGCTTTGAGCGCAATGCCGAGAGTGGTCGCTCTTGCCTGCTGCTGCAAGGAGCGATACACAAAGTCCTGCACACCCAATGCCTTTTTGGCATCCGCAGGGGACATATGCTCCATTTCCATCTGATGATAGCGCACCAGCATGCGGTATTGTCGGGCGATCATGTAGAGAGTCTGGAAGGAGTCCGCATCTCCGCGGCGCACGCTTTCCAATGCTTCGTAAGCCTTCTGCATCCGCCCCATGCCAAGGTGATCGGTCATGGTGAAGATGCGCACGGAAGATCGATCCTGCACCACGGTCTGTACGTCGGCAGAATTGACCGTCTCTTTGCCCTGTGCATAAAGCGCGATCTTTTCAAGCTCGCTTGCCACATCGCCCATGGCAGGACCCACATAGTAAAACAGCATCGATGCCGCTTCTCTGTCCATGGCAAAGCCAAGCTGCTTCATGCGCGATACGATCCAGGCTTGTGCATCGCCGCTTTCCAAGGGATCGATCAGCACTTCCTCCGCATTTTGCGACAGGAATTTTTTCAATCGGTTGTTTGCCGCCGACTTACCGCGCTGGATGAAGATGATCCGCACGCTTTTGGGCAGATTTTTCAGATACTCCGTCAATCGGTCGGTCATCTGCTTGGTTTCCTTGGAAGAGGAACGGCTTTCCTCATCGCTGCCCAGCAGCGGACAATCCCGCGCCACCACCAGTTTTTCATCCGCCATCATGGGCGGCGTCATACAGGCGGCAATGATCTGCTCATCGGTAGGGTTGTGCAGGATGTTGACGTTGAATTCGGGCATCATCTGCGGTGCAAGGTGGTCGTAGAGCTGCTCATACAAGCGATCCTTTACGTATTCTTCCTGCCCGTGCAGAAGATAGACACTGTGCTTTTCGCCCTTTTTTATGCTTGCGGAAAGTTCGCGGTAATTCAATTGTCCTGCCCTCCCCTCTCAAACGGATAGCCATCCGCATAGTATGTGAAAACATTGCCGTTTTCATCTATTTGAATCATACCACAAACTGCCGTGCAGTACACGGACATATTTGCATTTTCCAACCGCCGAAGTACATCTTCATCGGGATGGCCGTAGAAATTGTTCCGTCCTGCAGAAATAATTGCAATTTCCGCACCGCAGTCTTCCAGAAATTCTTTGGATGAACTGCTGTCAGAACCATGATGTCCCACAACAAGAACATCATAGTCTTCCAAGCCGTTTTGAAGCAAGCGCTCTTCCGATTCCTTCGTGGCATCGCCCATGACGAGAATGGAAAGTGCCTCCTGCTCAATGCC
The DNA here is from genome assembly GCA_017935825.1 of Clostridia bacterium. Lineage (GTDB taxonomy): Bacteria > Bacillota > Clostridia > Christensenellales > Maliibacteriaceae > RGIG9107. The sequence continues at coordinate 5,570 of JAGBGW010000201.1, read as the reverse complement.
GATGATGTAGAAATCTTCATTTTCATCTGCACCGCTGCCTGCAAGGATTTGGATCGTGCCGTCGTTCAGAGCATACAATTTCGCTTCTTCCGGTACGGTCACAATGCAATCAGCATCATCCAATCCTACAAAACAAGTATAGTTGCAGATGATTTCATCCACATCAAGGAGCTTTGTCAGTTCCACCGCGCGGTTGGTGTGGTCGCTGTCATCATGGGAGAGGATGATGGCATCGATATGCGCTGCGCCGCATCGTACCAGAGTGGAAGCCATCTTCGATGCGGAGATGCCGCCAAACTCGGACGTACCGCAATCGACGAGGATGTTTTCACCGTCCATTTCCACAAGCAGACATTGCCCCTGCCCTACGTCCAACAATGTGATGGATTCTTCCTTTGCCTCCACCACAAAACCAACGATGCAGGCAATCACAAGTATGCATGTGATCACCGCAGAAAGAATACGTTTTTCTTTCTTGTACAAAAGGCAGAAAGAAGAAAGGACAAACAGCAGTGCGAAATACACCACCCGAACCCATGTACTGCAATAAAAAGGTGGTACAAGCTGAGGCAAAATGCCGTTGGCAAACTGTGTGAAATCGGTCACAGTTTGGAATAGAAACGCTGTCACTTTGCCAAAGAACAGCGGATAAAATCCCAGCAAATCGGCAAACACGGTGATCCATGAAGAACCAAGCAATACACCGGAAAAGGGCACCACGATGGGATTGATGATGAACGATGCAAGCGGCGCGTTGCCGTACAGTGCCAAAAGGCAAGGCAGTACGCCAAGCTGTGCGGCGATGGTCACCGCAAGAAAATCGCGGACGCGGTCTGCCCAACGACGCTTCTTTTCATCCAGCTTATCCACAAGCTTTTTGCCCATATCGCGGGACAGAAGAACGATGGCGCCAGTGGCTTCAAAAGATAGGCGGACCCCGATATTGAACACCGCCAGCGGATCGCACAAAAGGATGATGATCGCCGCAGTTGCCAAAGAGCACAACGGGTCGGCTTTGCGGCGAAGCATCGGCGTAAATGATGTAACCACAAACAGAATCAGTGCACGCTGTGCAGACACGGGCAGATCGCAAAGCATCACATAAAAGCCCACAATCAACACGGACAAAAGCACGCGAAAGAATCTTGGCAAGGGTAATTTACCGATCAGAAATCCGATAACCAGTGCGATGGCACTGACATGAAGACCCGATACTGCCAGCAAATGCAATATACCGCCATCACGGTAGATACCGTAAGTCTCATCCTCCACAAACGAAGAATCGCCCACCAACATACCGTAGCAAAGTGCAGCAGAGCTTGGGTCTTTTACATTGTCAAACACTGCACTGCGGATACGCACACGAAGCGATTCAAAGAAAGTATCACTTTCATAACGAACGCGCTGTATCAAGGAAAGCTCGGCAGGTTCCATTTTCACATCCTGTGCATCGGTAAAATACAGCCAGTTATTGTAACGGGTATTGTTGATGACCGCATACTCGCCGCCCACGTTGCCGAAGACATTTTTCACATGCAGATTGCAGGTGCAATGGATTTGTGCATAAACTTCAGGGACAGGTTCTTCCTCATCCAGCCAATAGGTCACCTCACCGCGGCGCGACACACCATCGATGACGACAGAATCAAGTGTCACACTTCCTGCTTCTTCGTCAATGGCTGTGACGATGGCGGATAGTTCCACCACACCTTCCCGTATCGTCTTTGCTTCTTCCAGCGGAAGCAATGCATGGCTGCAAATAAGTGCCCCGATCATCCACATGATACACATGGCAGCTGCGCGTTTTGCATTTTTCTTATAAAAGAAAAACGGAACAAAAACAACTAACACAGCAAAGCTTAACCCAAATGGAAGATAAAACCGAAAACAAATTGAACAGATCAGGCATACTGCAAGCAATACAACAAAGCGGCCGCGGGCAAACAATTCGCCGTCAACCGCTTTATGTAAACTATGCTGTATCTTCCGCTGTGTACCGTCCATGGATTATCAGATCAGGTAGCTGTCCCCCACCTTGGTCAGCATGGTAAATTCAAAGTATTCTTCTGCCTGTGCCAGCAGCTGTTTTTGATCGGCATAGGGCGGCAAATGGGAAAGCCACAGCCGCTTTGCACCTGCATCGCGGGCGAGCTTGCCGCACTGCCCGGCGCTCAGGTGCGGTGCGTTCTCGTTCCATGCCTCATTGGGCAAACCGCAATCGGCAAGGATGGCGTCTGCATCCTTGGCATAGAGCGTCAGTTCCTCCATCACATTGGTGTCGCCCGTATAGTACAGGAAACGTTCGTACTCACGCACGCCCATACCCACGCAAGGCAGCGGATGCCGTGCAGGCGTAAAGAGGATCTGCAGTTTATCGATGATAATATTGTCCCACGCCTTCACATAATGGAAATCAAACAGCTCCTTTGCAGGACAGTTTTCAAGAAGTTCCGCCATGGCAGCAGGTTCCTTCTGCATGTAGACATAAACGCAGAAATTCTCAGGCAGCTGACCCTTCATTTTTGCAAACTGGAGTGTGGTGGCAAGCATCATAAAGTCGGACACATGGTCCCAGTGCATGTGGGTCAGGATCACGGCTTTCAGGTCTTTGGGTTCGATATGATTCCAAAGCTGGGCTACCGTACCGCTGCCGTATTCCAGCAGGACGTTAGTATCCGCACTTTGCAGCAGATAACCACTGGTACCTGCACCTTTTCCCGGATAAGGACCGCAATTGCCAAGAATTGTAAGTTTCATAGGATCAATCCTTTCTCAAACGAAGATGGGTATAAAGGAATATGCCCGTTGCCACCGCCGCGTTCAGCGATTCGGACTTCCCCGGCATGGGCAGGCGCAAAAGCACATCGCACATATCGGAAAGCGTGTCGGACATGCCGCGGGCTTCACTGCCTGTCACAAGCAACGTCTTGCTTGCCCAGTGCAGATCGTCATCGAACGCATCCACACCGTGCAGATGGGTACCCACCATGGTGTAGCCTGCCGCCTTGTAAAAAGCCGCAGTTTCCGCCGCATCTTTCAAATGCACCACGGGAAGATGGAAAATGGAACCCATGGATGCGCGCACGGTTTTGGGCGCATAGGCATCGGCACAGTCGCCGCAAAGCACCACAGCATCGGCGCCGACGGCATCGGCTGTACGGATGATGGTGCCCACGTTGCCCGGGTCAGCTACGCTTTCAAGCAGACAGATAAGTCCGCCTTTTGGTGCAGGCGGTTCTGCCTTGGGAAGTGCCACCACTGCCACGATACCCTGTGGGCTGACGGTATCGGAAAGTGCTTCCATCACATGTGAAGCGACCACGGTCACGGGCACGCTCTGATTCTCCGCCAAGGCAACCAGATGAGAAAACGCAGAAAGCTTTTCTTCCGAAATCAATACTTCCTGTACATCATGCTCGCTTTTGAGCGCTTCTTCCACCAAAAGATCGCCGTCTGCAAGAAAGACGCCTTCCGCCACTCTGTTCTTTTTTTGTTTCAACGCACGCACACGCTTGATGCGAGGGTTGGATACGCTTTGAATGACCATAAACACTACCTGTTCCAATTTAATGGAATCATTATAGCATAGAAAACGTAAAGAAAAAACGCGCCGAACCGAAGTTCAGCGCGTTTTGTTCGCCTTTTACGCTAAATTATGCAATAGCGTTCTTTGCAGCCTCGACCAGCTTAGCAAATGCTGCGGGATCGTTGACTGCCAGGTCAGCAAGGATCTTGCGGTTGACCTGAATGTCAGCCTTCTTGAGACCGTCGATGAAGCGGGAATAAGACATGCCGTTGATGCGAGCTGCTGCGTTGATACGAGCAATCCACAGACGACGGAAGTCACGCTTGCGAAGGCGACGACCGGTGTATGCATAGGAAAGGGACTTCATGACCTGCTGGTTAGCAGCGCGGAAGTGCTTACCGCGAGCGCCAAAATAACCCTTTGCCAGCTTCATTACTTTACGGTGGCTTTTGCGACCGTTTACTGCACGCTTAATACGAGCCATGGTATATTACCTCCGTTAACGATTATTTGTAGGGGATCAGTTCGCGCATGTTCTTCTGAACAGTTGCGTCCACGAGGGTACCCTGGCGCAGGTTGCGCTTTCTCTTGCGGGTCTTACCGTTAAGCAGATGGCTCTTGAAAGCCTTAGCACGCTTGATTTTACCGGTCTTAGTCAGGTTGAGACGTTTTGCCGCAGCGCGGCGAGTCTTCATCTTAGGCATTTAACCTTCCTCCTTGTTATTTGGTGGGCTTGGGTGCCAGCACCATGATCATCATACGGCCTTCCATCGTGGGTCGGCGCTCGACAACATACACGTCACCGAGTTTCTCAAGAAAGCATTCCATCACTTTTTGGCCAACTTCCGTATGGCTCAACTGACGGCCGCGGAAGCGAATCGAAACTTTAACCTTATCGCCCTGAGAAAGAAACTTCACGGTGTTCTTGACACGAACGTTGATGTCGTGGTCTTCAATCGTGGGAGACAGACGAACCTCTTTGAGTTCGACCACCTTCTGATTCTTCTTTGCTTCTTTTTCGCGCTTTGCCTGCTCGAACTTGTACTTACCGTAGTTCATGATCTTGCAGACGGGGGGCACAGCATTGGGAACGATTCGAACCAAGTCCAGGCCACGCTCGTCAGCAAGATCCAGTGCCTTACCGATGGGCATAATGCCAAGCTGTTCGCCGTTTTCGTCGATCAGTCGAACTTCGCGGTCGCGAATCTGTTCGTTGATCAGCAATTCGTTGGTAGCGATTGGGATGCACCTCCAGAAAATAATAAATGCGGACGGAAGAACCTTTCCGTCCGCATGCTAAATAGGCTGATGCGTAACCACAGCTGGCCATGCCGCCGGGTGAGAAACGGAACGTTTCTTCTTCGTACCCGAATACTATACCATAGCCCGGTTGTGATGTCAAACACTTTTTGTTGATTTTATTGACTTTTTTGGATTAGATAACACCCTGTGCCAGCATTGCATCTGCAACCTTTTCAAAGCCTGCGATGTTTGCACCCATGACGTAGTTGTTGGGATGACCGTAGGTTTCAGCTGCCTTGACGCAGTTGTTGTGGATGTTGACCATGATGCCGTGGAGTTTCTCGTCAACTTCCTCGAAGGTCCAGGAAAGACGCATTGCGTTCTGGCTCATTTCAAGGCCGGAGGTTGCTACGCCGCCTGCGTTGGATGCCTTGCCGGGAGCATACAGGATGCCGTTTGCCTGCAGGTATTCCACTGCATCGGGAGTGGTGGGCATGTTTGCACCTTCTGCCACTGCGAAGCAGCCGTTTGCAACGAGGGTCTTTGCATCTTCAAGATGCAGCTCGTTCTGGGTTGCGCAGGGAAGTGCGATATCGCAGGGAACGGTCCAGATGCCGACGCCTGCATGATACTCTGCGTTAGGGCGATAGGAAGTATATTCGCTAAGACGAGCACGACGAACTTCCTTGATCTCCTTGACGGCTGCAAGATCCACACCGTCGTTGTCCACGATCCAGCCGGTGGAGTCGCACATTGCAACGGGGGTTGCGCCCATCTGGTATGCCTTTTCAGCTGCGTAGAT
>JAGBGW010000200.1 GCA_017935825.1 Clostridia bacterium | reverse complement strand
GGGGGTAAGGCTCATGATGAAGAACAGTACCTCGCCGATGCAGTCGGGGGAGATGTGATAGTACATCCACTTGCCCACTTTTCGTGCATGGACAAGTTCCGCTTCCACCAGAATTTTCATGTGATGGGACAGCGTGGGCTGAGAAAAGTGAAATTCTTCCAACAATTTGCAGGCACATTTTTCGCCTTCCTGCAAAAGCTGCATGATGCGAACACGGTTTTCGTCGCCCAATGCTTTGAAAAGGGCTGCTGCTCTTGCGGTATCCATATACTCCACCTCGAGAATTACATTGCGTTGGATTGTTACGTAAATGTGTATTGTATACGAATATTATAATTAGAATACAGAACAGATGTCAATACAAAAGGAGGTCTGAAAGACCTCCTTTGAGAACCTTATCAAAACTCTTCCAGCGCTTTGTAAATGCGAAGGTACTTATCGTACATTTCCATGTAGTACTCGTTGCGCTTTTGGTCGGGATAAAATACCTTTCGGGTTTCCACACATGCTGCAACGGCTTCGTCTACGTCGCGGAAAATACCTGCCGCGATACCTGCTGCCATGGCGTTGCCAAGTGCGCCTGTCTGATCGCAGGTGACGGTATATACGGGCAGGTTGAATACGTCTGCACGAATCTGCATGTAGGTGTCGCAGTTTGCGCCGCCGCCCACGGCAGTGACAGAATCAATGCCCTGACCGTAAGCCTGCATCATGTGGAACATTTCGTACGATGCACCTTCCATGAATGCACGGTACAGCTCTTCATTGGTGGTGGAAAGGGTCATGTTGAGGATGCCCGCGCGGTCACTGAACTTCTTGGAATAGCCTGCAAAGCGGGGCAGCACGATCAGGTCGGTAGGTTCCTTTGCCATCCGCTTTTCGTATTCCACGTAGAAGTTCTTGCCCTCGTTCTTCCACATTTCCTTCTCATATTTTCCGATATGATTGCGGAACCATTTGAGCAGCACACCGCCTGCCATGTTGGCGATCAGGCCGCCGAAATGATCCTTGGTGTAGTGGGGCAGGAACAGGAAATCACCGTCGTAGATGTGGGGATCGATGGTGTCGGTGATCAGGTTGAAGCAGTCCACCGTACCGATGGAGTTTGCAAGCTGACCTTTCTTTGTGACACCGCAGCCGATGGATGCAGGGATATGGTCAAGACCGCCGCAGACCAGCTTTGCACCGGGTGCGATGCCAAGGTCGGCCGCTGCTTTTTCAGAAAGTGTACCCACACAGGTGCCGGGCGCCACAAGTTTGGGCAAGAGAGAGACATCAATGCCTGCCCAGTCGAACAGCTCGCGGTTCCACTGGTAGGTGGTCAGGTCAAGACCGCCCGTGGTCTCTGCCAGTGAATAGTCCGTTGCATGTTCGCCGCCCAGACGATACAGCACAAAGTCCATCATGAACAGGATCTTCTTTGCCTTCTTGATCACATCGGGACGCTCTGCGCTTACCACGTGCAGCTTCACCGTGGAATGGTTGATACGGGGACGGCTGCCCATCTTGGCGCGGAAATCGTAAATGTCGTACTTGGCGTTCAGCTCGTCCAAAAACTCCTGACCGCGGGTGTCAAGGTACATCATGGTGTTGCAGAGCACCTGGTCGTTTTCGTCCAAAATGGCGTAGCTTTCGCCGAAGGAGGAAACGCCGATGCCGCGGACGATGTCGCCGCATTTCTGCGCAGCTTCTGCCAGCACACCACGTGCCGCCGCCCAAATCGCGTTGGGGTCGTATTCATACTGCCCGGGGGCAGGGTTGATCATATCGTATTCCTGATAAGACGTACAAAGAATTTTACCCTCGTCGCTGAACGCAACCGCCTTTGCACCCGAACCGCCCACATCAAGACCGATCAATGCCATAAAACAATACCTCCATATATAAAATGTTCAAACCGAAATGTATTGTATTCATTTTAGCATGAGAACATATTTTCGTAAAGCATTGTATTTATGCATGCGGGAAATGACGTTATACGTCGAAAACAGAATAGCGTGCATGGTGTATCCACATACCGTGTGGAAAAAGAAAAAGACCAAGCCTTTCGACTCGGTCTTTTCAAAACCATTTTTTACTTTACGGTTGCAAGGAACTCGTAGATACGGCAATACTTATCGTACTGTTCCATATAATACTCGTGGCGCTTTGCATCGGGTTCAAACACGCGGCGGATACCAACGATGGAGGAGATCGCTTCGTCAGCGTTTGCAAATACGCCTGCGGCGATACCTGCCATCATTGCATCGCCCAGTGCGCCGGGCTGATCGCAGGTAACGGTGCGGACCGGTACGTTGAAGATGTCGGAGCGGATCTGCATGTAGGTGTCGCAGCGTGCGCCGCCGCCTACTGCGGTAAGGCTATCAACGCGGCCGCCGGACTTGAGGAAGTTATTGAAGTAGCCGAACATCTCGAAGGATTCGCCTTCCATAAATGCACGGTAGATTTCCTCATTGGTGGTGGAAAGGGTCATGTTCAAAATGCCGGCCTTCTTTCCGAAGGGAGCTTCCTTTGCACCGCCGAAACGGGGCAGAACGATCAGATCGGTGGGCTCTTTTGCCATCTGCTTTTCAAACTCAGCATAGAAGTCCTTGCCTTCGTTTGCCCAGAATTCCTTCTCGAACTTGCCGATATGATCGCGGAACCACTTAAGCAGTACGCCGCCAGTCAGGTTGGAGGTCATAACTGCATAGTTTTCCTGGAAATAGTGGGGCTTGTAGATGAAGTCGTAACCATTTGCTGCACGGCCAACTTCTGCGCTGTCGGTAAGGATGGTGAAGCCGTCAACGGTGCCGATTGCATTCATCATCTGACCTGCTTTGTATACGCCTGCGCCTACGGAGCTTGCAATGTGGTCATGACCGCCGGATACAAGGGGAATGCCTGCAGGAAGACCAAGGTCCAGTGCTGCCGCTGCGGAAAGTTCACCGATCTTTGCGCCGGTGGGCAGGGGCTTGGGCAGTGCGTCGGGGTTGAGACCGACCCATTCGAAGATATCGCGGCGCCATTGCTTCTTATTAATATCAAATGCAAGAGAGGAAGTGGCAAGGGAATAATCGGTGTAGTGTTCACCGCCAAGGCAGGAGACGATGAAGTCTGCCATGAAGTGGATCTTGGCGGTCTTTTCAAGCACGCCGGGCCAGATCTCATTCATCAGCATCATGCGGAAGATGGAGTGGATGTGACGGGGCGATGCGCCGGAATATGCCTTAACTTCTTCCAGAGGAAACTTCTCAAACAGCTTTGCAGGCAGGTCGGTGCCGCGGGTGTCAAGATACATCAGGCTATTGCAAAGGATGTTGCCGTCCTTGTCGAAGCAGACGAAAGACTCTGCAAAAGAAGAAACACCGATGCCGTCCACACGCTCGGGGCATGCAGCTGCCGTTGCGCGCAGGACCTTTCTGGTGGACTGATAAATCTTGGACGGAACAGCCTCAAAGTGGCCGGGAGCATCGGAATACATGTCATATTCCTGATAAGTGGATGCAAGAATTTCGCCGGTGGTGGAGAAAGCAACAGCCTTTACACCCGTGCCGCCAACGTCAATGCCGATCAATGCCATAAGATAAACCTCCGTGGGGTCTGAGAAATAATCGATAATCAAATACAGTATAGCATAAATACAAGCAATCGTGTAGAATTATATCGAAAGCATTCTTTGAAAAAAGGAGTTTTTTGTCAAATATGGAAGCAATTATCTGGATGCAGCAGTTTGCAAATCCTGTATTGGATATTCTGGCGCAGGCAATTACCATTTTGGGAGAGGACGTCTTTGCCATTTTGGTCTGCGCGCTGTACCTTTGGTGCATCGATCAAAACTTTGGTTATCGCGCAGGTTTCGTCATGATCGCCTCGGGTACCATCAACGGCGTGCTGAAAAATATCTTTAAAATTCCCCGTCCCTGGGAGCGGAATTTCCCGGGCTATATGGACCCGCTTCGTAAATCCACCGCAACGGGCTACTCTTTTCCCAGCGGTCACTCCCAGTCGGGTGCAGTGGTCATGGGCATGCTTTGCAAACGCTGGAAGAAAACTGCGGTCCGCATCGCTTTGGTCGTCCTTGCACTTTTGATCGGCATCTCCCGCATCTACTGCCGCGTACATACATGGCAGGATGTGGCAATGGGTCTGGTACTTGGCTTCACTTGCGTCTTTGCACTTGATGCGCTGTGCCGATTCCTCATGAAGAAAGGTCCCTGGACCATGCTTTGGATGCTCCTTCCCACGGCAGTGTTTATGCTCCTCTTCCCTGTGGAGGGTGTGTACAAGATGTGCGGCATGCTGGCGGCTGTGGCGGTGGGCTACGGTGTGGAACGTACATATATTCAATATGACGTCAAAGCAAAACTGCCTGTACAAATCCTCAAAATGGCAGTTGGTCTTGGCATTACATTGGCAATCAAGTCGGGTCTGAAACCCATCATCGGCGATTCCTTGGCAGCGGATGCATTCCGCTATTTCTGCATCGGCATGTTCGTCTGCTGCGGCGCACCTGCGCTGTTTCAATGGGCGGCAAAGCTTTGGGAGAAGCACCATGCTGCAGGGGTTTGATCCCATCTGGGACGAAAATGCCCGTGTGCTGATCGTGGGTTCCATGCCCAGTGTGGAATCTTTGAAAAAACAGCAATACTATGGGCATCCCAGAAATGCCTTCTGGCGCATCATGGCGGACTTTGCAGGGAAGGAATTTGATCTTCCCTACGAAGAGCGGAAAGCCATGCTGCGCGATATGCACATCGCACTTTGGGACGTGGTGCAGTTTTGCGACCGACAGGGGAGTCTTGACTCCGCCATCCGAAACGAAGTACCCAACGATTTTGCGTGGCTGTTTTCAAAGACACGCATCACTCACGTCTGTGCCAACGGAAAGACGGCTGAACCACTGTTTCAAAAATACGTAACGCTGCCGAGCGGCGTTACATTCTGCGGCGCGCTTGCTTCCACAAGCCCCGCCTACACCTTATCCTTTGAGAAAAAGAAAGTAAACTGGCAGGTCATCCTGCCGTATCTGGAGCGTGAGTAAAGTATGGCACTTGGCAATACGAAAGGCTTAAAAAATATATTCCTTGAAAGATTGGATGCTTTGAAGGATTTTGACATCGCCCGCGGCGAGTTTGCCACCTTTGAATTGTTGGAGGAAATGGCACGTCTGACGGGGGAGTGCGGCCGCGAAATTGCGGTCTATATCGCCCGTGACGGTGAGATTCTGGACGTATTCGTGGGCACGGGTGAGGAGATCATGCTGCCGCAGGTGCGCCTTCGCCGAGGCGAGCATGCACTGTGCGGTGTGCGCTGCATCCACACCCATCCCGAAGGCAGCTCCCATCTCTCCGGCAAGGATGAAAACACCTTGCGCGACCTGAAACTGGATGCCATGAGTGCATTGGCAGTCCGCGAAGGGCAGCCTGCCTCCATCTCCATCGGCGTGCTGGAAAACGATACCGACGTGCGGCTTCTTGGCCCCATCATTCCGCAGCGCATTGCAAAGGGCATGTGGATGCAGGAAGTCATGCAGGCGGATGAAGCGCTTCGCGCCATCAACCGCGGAAGCACCCAGGAGGAAGCGGAGCGCGCCCTTCTTGTGGGTCTTGACCTGCCCGAGGACGACAATGCAGAGGAATCTTTGGAGGAGCTGGAGCGCCTTGCCGATACCGCGGGTGCAGTGACGGCTGCAAAGATGCTGCAAAAGCGCAAAAGTCCCGACGGTGCCTTCTACGTTGGCAGTGGTAAGCTAGAAGAGATTCGTGAAGCCTGCCGCGAGTACCGTGCGGATATGATCATTTTCAACGGGGAACTGACAGCCATTCAGCTGCGCAATCTGGAAGATTCCCTCGGCATCCGCATCATCGACAGAACCACACTGATTTTGGATATCTTTGCCCAGCGTGCTTCCAGCCGCGAAGGTAAACTGCAGGTTGAACTTGCACAGCAGGCGTATCGTTTGCCAAGACTCACCGGTATGGGCATCATGCTGTCCCGTCTTGGCGGCGGTATCGGTACAAGAGGTCCCGGTGAAAAGAAGCTAGAAGTTAACCGCCGTCACATTCGCCGTCGTATCACTGAGCTGGAACGGGAACTTGAAACCATCCGCAAACAGCGCGATGTGAGAAGAAGCCAGCGACAGAAAAATGAGATCCCCGTCATCGCACTGGTGGGCTACACCAACGCAGGCAAATCCACCTTGCTCAACCGTTTGAGCGGCAGTGACGTGCTGGCAGAAGATAAACTTTTTGCTACCTTGGATGCCGTTTCACGCCGTGTGGAAATGCCCGACAATTCCGATGTGCTGTTTGTAGACACCGTCGGCTTCATTGAAAAACTGCCCCATGATCTGGTCCGCGCTTTCCACGCAACGCTGGAAGAGGCGGTCTATGCAGATGTGCTGGTGCATGTCATCGATGCTGCCAATCCAAACTGGATGCGGCAGCGGGAAGTGGTCATGCGCGTTCTG
>JAGBGW010000199.1 GCA_017935825.1 Clostridia bacterium | reverse complement strand
TTTGTAAGGCGCAGTGTGTGCCTTGACGTAATTTTGGATTTCTTTCTTCAGTTCGTCGGTGCCTTCGGTTCCGCGGGTCAAGACGATGCTTGCCTTGACCACCTGACCTCTGATTTCATCGGGCTCTGCCGATACGCCGCATTCAAGAACATAGGGCAGTTCCATGATGACGTTCTCGATCTCGAAGGGTCCGATGCGGTAGCCGGAGGACTTGATGACGTCGTCTGCACGGCCAACATACCAGTAGAAGCCGTCCTCATCGCGCCATGCCAGGTCGCCGGTATGATACAGACCATCGTGCCAGGCTTCCGCAGTCTTTTCTTCGTCGCCGTAGTAGCCGGTGAAAAGGCCGCAGGGTGCGCCGTTGGAAGTGCGGATAACGATCTCGCCGGATTCACCGTCGGGCACGGGGTTGCCGTCTGCATCCACAAGGTCCACATCGTAAAGCGGAACGGGTTTACCCATGGAGCCGAGCTTGTGCTTGCCGCCGAAGAGGTTGCCGATCACAAGGGTGGTCTCGCTCTGACCGAAACCTTCCATGACTCGAAGACCGGTGGTCTTCTCAAGCTGACGGAATACCTCGGGGTTGAGCGCTTCGCCTGCGATGGTGGCATGCTGTATGGAAGACATGTCGTATTTGGTCAGGTCTTCCTTGATCATCATGCGGTACATGGTGGGCGGTGCGCAGAAGGTGGTGATGTTGTAACGGGCAAACATGGGCAGGATATCCGCCGCATCGAAGCGGTCGAAGTCGTATACGAAGACCGCTGCCTCGCACAGCCATGCGCCGTAGAGCTTGCCCCACATGGACTTTGCCCAGCCGGTATCGGAAATGGTAAGGTGCAGACCTTCGGGGTCAACACAGTGCCAGTAGTTGGCGGTGTGGAAGTGACCCAGAGGGTACTTGTGGTTATGCAGTGCGATCTTGGGATAGCCGCTGGTGCCGGATGTGAAGAACATCAGCATCGGGTCATCGCCGCAGGGTGCATCAGCAGTTCTGGGGTAAAGATCGCTGTAGATGGTGTATTCGCTGTTGAAGTCATGCCAGCCTTCGCGCTCGCCGCCCACAAGAACCTTGGTAGTAAGGGTGGGAGAATCCTTCTGCGCCGCATCGATGCGATCTGCAATCTGCTCATCCGCACTTGCGATGATGGCGGATACACCTGCTGCGTTGAAACGATAGGTGTAATCGTGCTCCTGCAGCTGGTTGGTGGCAAGGATGGAGATTGCACCGATCTTGTGCAGTGCGATCTGGGTGATCCAGAACTGATAGTGGCGCTTCAAGACCAGCACAACACGGTCGCCGCGCTTGATGCCGATGGCACGAAGGTAGTTTGCCGCACGGGAAGATTCGCGGGAAATATCGGCGAAGGTGAAGCGGCGCTCGATTTTTTCCTTGGAGATGTGCAGCATTGCAAGTTTGTCGGGATCGCGCTTACCGATCTCATCGACGATATCAAATGCAAAGTTGAACTTGTCCTCGTTTTCGAAACGGAGGGAAACAAGTGCGCCCTTTTCGTCTTCCACGGGATGGATGAAGTTGTGGTAGATGCGGCGATGCTTCTTTGCTGCTTCCTTCTGGGGTGCGCTGGTTTCCACTGCCTGCTGTGCAGTTTCCGTTGCAACCTCAGGATGCAGAACGATGGCGTACATCTCGCAGTCGCCGCCGATGGCGATCATGCCGTGAGGCGTTGCGGAGTCGTAGTAGGCGCAGTCGCCGGGGTACAGCGTTTCCACATGCTCGCCGATCTGCAGGCGCATGCAGCCGCTGATGACCAAGTCACACTCCTGACCGTCATGGGTGGTCAGCTCGATATCGCGGTGCTCTGCCTCGGCATCGTAGTCGATCTTGACGTAGAGGGGGTCTGCAATACGTTTTCTGAAAGGCGCCGCCATGTTGAAGTAGGTCATGCCGTGTGCCTTTTCGATCTGCTGACCTTCACCCTTGCGGGTGATGGTATAAGTCTTCAGATTGGGGCTGGAGCCCTGAATAATATCGGTAACGTCAACATTCAGTGCCAGTGCGCAGCGATAGATGAATGCAAAGCTCATATCATGGCGGCCGTTTTCACACGCCAGATATTCTTCCACGGAAGTATCCGTCAGCTTTGCCATTTCCTCTGCGCTGTAGCCGACGATCTCGCGAAGTTCGCGAATACGTCTTGCCATTTCCAGCAGTTTAAAGTTCAGACCGGTCAACTGTTCCATTTGTCTTTCATCCTTTCGCAATGGTTGAGGCGGATGGAAAAAAATAAGCTCGCCCCAAAGAATGCTTTGAGACGAGCGTTCAAATCAAAAACTGAATTTGAATATACCCGCGGTACCACTCAAATTGCGGAGACCTCACGATCTGCCGCCACTTTTCGCGTTCCATCAAACGCTATGCATTGACGCAGCATGCACGGGAAGGTTCTACTGATATCGACGATACGTTCTTCCTTCCAGCTCCGGAGCTACTTGCAAATGAGGCCTTTATCGGCTCGCACCAACCGCCGACTCTCTGCAAAAAGGATGTCTCCTTTGCCCTCTCCTTCATCGCTTTTGTGTGATGTAGTATTAAAGTACCATACCGCGGCGTTCCTGTCAAGGGATTTTGTCAGTTGCCGTCTCTTTTTATGCGGTAAAATTACAGTTTGTTGCGCTGGATCTTGCCGCTGATGGTCTTGGGAAGTTCGTCGCGGAAGACAACGATTCTGGGGTACTTGTAAGGAGCCGTGTGCTGCTTGACGTAGGTCTGGATCTCCTTTTTGAGTTCTTCGGAAGGCTCGGTACCCTTGGTCAGTACGACGCTTGCCTTGACCACCTGACCGCGGATCTCATCGGGTTCAGCCGATACGCCACATTCCAGAACATAGGGCAGTTCCATGATGACGTTTTCGATTTCGAACGGTCCGATGCGGTAGCCGGAGGACTTGATGACGTCGTCGATACGGGATACGTAGAAGATGTAGCCGTCCTCATCGCGCCATGCAACGTCGCCGGTATGGTACATGCCGTCGTGCCATGCCTCGCGGGTGGCTTCCTCGTTGAGGTAGTAGCCCTGGAACAGACCGCAGGGCACGCCATTGGCGGTACGTACGACGATCTCGCCGTTTTCACCGTCTGCCACGGAGTTACCGTCGGGATCGACGATGTCAAGGTCATACAGCGGTACAGCTTTACCCATGGAACCAAGCTTGGGCGTGGTACCCACAAGGTTTGCGATGGTCAAGGTGGTTTCGGTCTGACCGAAGCCTTCCATGATGGTAAGACCCGTTGCCTTCTTAAACTGAGAGAATACCTCGGGGTTGAGTGCTTCGCCTGCGGTGGTGGCATACTGGATGGAGGAAAGATCGTACTGGGACAGGTCTTCCTTGATCAGCATGCGGTACATGGTGGGCGGCGCACAGAAGGTGGTGATGTTGTACTTTGCAAACATGGGCAGGATCTTGGATGCATCGAAACGATCGAAGTCGTAGGTGAACACTGCGCCTTCGCACATCCACTGACCATAGAACTTGCCCCAAAGTGCCTTACCCCAGCCGGTATCAGAGATGGTAAGATGCAGACCGTCGGTCTTGACGTTGTGCCAATAACGGGCGGTGATGAAGTGGCCAAGTGCGTACTTGTAGCTGTGTGCTGCGATCTTGGGATAACCGGTGGTGCCGGAGGTGAAGAGCATCAGCATGGTGTCATCGCCGCAGGCGGTATCTTCGTTGCGGTCGAAGTGGCTGGAGAACATCTGGTACTCATCGTCCAGGTTGCGCCAGCCTTCACGCTCGCCGCCAACCATGATCTTCACTTCCACGCTCTGGCACTTTGCAGCTGCACGTTCTGCATGCTGCGAAGTTTCGCCATCTGCGGTGCAGACGATAGCCTTTACGCCGGCTGCATTGAAGCGATATTCAAAGTCATGCTCAACCAGCTGGTTGGTGGCAGGGATCGGGATCGCGCCCAGCTTATGCAGTGCCAGCATGGTGAACCAGAACTGGTAATGGCGCTTGAGTACGACAAGAACACGGTCGCCCTTTTTGATGCCCAGGGACTTGAAGTAGTTTGCACACTGGTTGGATGCGCGCTTCATGTCGCGGAAGGTGAAGCGGCGTTCCACCATATCGTTGGAGATATGCAGCATGGCAAGCTTGTCGGGATTCTTTTCTGCGATGGCGTCAACCACGTCATAGGCGAAGTTGAATTTATTTTCATCCACAAAGTCGATGCCCTGCAGTACGCCGCGCTCGTCTTCGATGCAGTGGACGAACTTTTCCACGCAAAGAGGCTCGGTGGTACGGGCGGAGACAACGCTGCGAAGCATGTCGTCTTCGGATTCCTTCTTATCGTCGGGCATGACCACTGCACAGAAGACGCAATCCTTGCCGTCGACGGCGATCATACCGTGAGGGGTGGAAGAATCGTAGAAGATGCTGTCGCCCTCTTCCAGAACCTCAAAATGCTGACCGATCTGTACCTTCAGCTTGCCGCTGATGACAAAGTCAAATTCCTGACCGGAGTGGGTGGTGGTGTGGATGGGACGATTCTGCTGGGCTTCGGAATACTCATAACGGACCCAGTAGGGCTGCGCCAGCTTATTGCGGAAGGTGGGTGCCAGGTTGCAGATCTCGATACCATCCTCGCGTGCCGCGTAGTTGGTGGCGCCGCGACGGGTTACTGCGTAGGAAGAAAGGTTTGCACTGCGGCCTTCAAGAATATCGGTCATGCCGATGCCAAAGGCAAGTGCGCACTTATGCACAAAGCTGAAGGGGAAATCCAGCAGACCCGCCTCATAGCGAGTATACTCATCAACGGTTACATCGGTTTTTTCCGCCATTTCCTGTACGGTAAAACCTGCGATCTCACGCATGTCACGAATACGGCAAGCGACCTCAAAAAGCTGGCTGGCAGTGTTGTTGGTGTCCATGTGTGTTCCTCCTTGTAAAACTTGCTTCCATTTTGGAAGGTTGAATTTTGCTGATAAGAATCTGCGCGCCGGGCGGCTTTTCTTTTGTCCCTGTGCACTGGGGAAAAGAAAAAGCCCGTCTCAAAGAAGTCTTTGAGACGAGCTGTAAAAACTTTTTTACGACCCGCGGTACCACTCAAATTGCAGATATTTTTATCTGCCGCTCTCACGCTCTGACAAGCGCTATGCATTGACGCAGCAATCACGAAAGCCCCTAATAGAAATTCGTTCAGGACTTCAGCTCGGAAGTGATGGGAATGGAATATGCTTACTGCCGATCTCGCACCAAATGATCGACTCTCTGCAAAGCAGTGTATATTCGTCCGTCTTCGTCACAGCTTTTCTTATTCAGTTGTTGTGATTCTATCACAGCGTTTTGCATATTGCAAGCCTTTTTTTGAATATTTCCGAACGATTTTTGATTATTTACACAATCGTACGGATTTGTGTTTTAAATCTCTTCAATGTTGAAAATCCGTTTGGCATTATAGTAGAAAAGCTTCTCCTGTGCCCGTTTGGAAAGGCCCAGTTTTTCCACTCGTTTCAGTTCACCACGGGCGCCCCACATGGGAAAATCCGTACCGAACATGATGCGGTCCTCGCCGTAGGCGTTCATTACTTCCACCGCCGTTTCGGGGGAAATGGCGTACAGTGCGGACGAACAATCCACCACGAAGTTTTCATATTTACTCAAATACTTCACCGCCTGATCCCAGATGGACCAGCCGCCAAGGTGTGCGCCCACCACGGTCAAGTTGGGGAAGGCCTTGAGCACAGGTTCCATATGATCGGGATTGGAAAAATCATAGCGATTGTCTCCCGTATGAAGAAGAAGCGGGATGCGACCTGCGCAAAGTTCGTAAATGGGCATGCACTTGGGATCGTCGATGGCAAATTTCTGGAAATCGTGGTGCATCTTTACACCCTTCAAACCCAGTGCCATAAGATGCTCAAAGTCCCCTTCCAGGTCTTCGCTTTCGGGATGCAGCGTACCAAGGCCGGTGAATTTGCCTTCACTTTTGTCCACAGCATCTGCGATAAAGTTGTTGATGGATGCAACCTGCGCAGGGCTTGTGGCGCAGGAGGAGACCACGGCATGGTCGATGCCGCAGCTTGCCATCGAAGAAAGAAGCGTGTCCACACGGCCGTCCAGCACCATGGGGATATCATAAAAGTCGCCGATGCCTGCCACGGCACGGGCTGCGATTTTTTCAGGATAGATATGACAGTGGCTGTCGATGATAGGTACCATAGTTTTGTTCCTTCCATGCGCCGATTGCGGCGTAATGCAGTTATTGTACTGCAACACAGCAAAAGATTCCAGTAGCAGGCACGATCTTGTACAAAAGACGAACCTTTTGGCGAACTTCACACAATACAAAACCGAACCGCATGTATGTGAAATAAAAAAGGAAGTCCGAGTGCAGCGGACTTCCCTGTGCTTAACCCGAGGGGTGAATCGGGCTCAACTCTTGCGCAAGCGTGCACATTGTCAAATCGCCATCGGACAATGTGTGCCTTGCGACAGACCTATTATGGCACGCTCAAATTCGCTTTACTGCCCCCTTTCTTGCTTTTCAACTACAAAATCTTGCTTTTTTAAAGAAAAAACCGTATACTCATGACGGTGATATTATGGAAAAATTGTTTTTTGAGCGTTTCAATCAGGCAGCGCCTGACTTTCCCTATCTGGCATTGAATGCCCGTACGATCAACTCCCTGCCCCATTTTCATACGGAACTGGAGCTTTTGTATCTGGAGCACGGTGAGCTTGAAGTCATCTCCCTTGGCACCACCTACCATATCCAATCGGGCGACCTTTGTGTCTTCATGCCCGGACAGATCCACGGCTACCATGCAAGCGACATCTGCCGTGAATACGTCATCAAAATCGATGCATCCAATTCGCAGGATCACATCGATCTTGCCGCCATGCGAAGCGCTTCCCCTATTTTGCACGCGAATGAAAGCTTGAACCACATTCTGCGTGACCAGCTGGTCGAAGCCGTCCGCCTTGCGCAGGAAAAACCTGCAGGCTATGCATTTCTTGTCAACAGCCTTGCCAATCACATCGTCTTTGACATCATCGATTCGGGGGTTTTAAAGCCTTTCGATGCAGAATCTTCCGAGCGACACATCAAGCGACTGACCTTTTTGCAAAACGTCAACGACTACATCAGCGACAATTTTTCAAAGGATATCACGCTGGAATCCGCTGCAGATCACTGCGGCTATTCGGTTTCCTACTTCGCGCACTTTTTCAAATCCATCGCCCAGTGTTCCTTTATGCAGTACCTGACCCGTCTGCGCCTGCAGCGTGCCATTGAACAGCTGCGCGCCGCGCCTCAGGCTACGCTGTCGGAAATCGCCGACAACTGCGGCTTCCGCGATGTACGCGCCTTCTCCCGCGCTTTCCATATGCACTTTGGGCTCACACCCTCCCGCTATCGGGCAGAATATCACGCAGAAGATTAAAAAGAAAAATCCAAGCTTTTTCAGCTTGGATTTTTACTGTTTTTTTGCGGCAAAATCAGATCGATGCCCATCTGCAGGGTATCTGCACCGATGGCGCCGCGGGCATAGCCTGCGATATTGCCTTCTGCATCGATGAAATAGGTGGCAGGAATGCTGGATGCATTGTAGGCAACGGCGGCATTGTA
>JAGBGW010000198.1 GCA_017935825.1 Clostridia bacterium | reverse complement strand
GCTTTTCTCCCATGGGGAAAATATAGGGATGTACCGTCGCCATCTGCGGACGATGGTTGGGGCAAAGGATGCTTGCAAATAAATTGCCGCCGAAGGCAGGTCTGGTCTGAAGAAGCAAACCGTTTTCGATGGAAAGCTCGCTGCAGTCCGCCGTAAGACCTGTTTCAAGGTGTGCCGCAAGCTGTGCAGCGAAGACGCGGTCTTCGTTTGTTGCACTGAACAAAATGATCTCTGCAGAAAGATTTTTGATCACATCTGCACAAGCTTTTGCCGCAGCGCCGCTTGTGTAGATGGCTGCATCGGTCTTTAAAAAGTACAGCTTTTCACAGCCGTAGGAAGAAAGCTCGGTAATCGCTTCTGCAGCAAGTGTGCTTCCCATATACACACAGCCAAGGGTAAGATCAGCTTGTTTTGCAAGATTTCTTGCGTGGCTTAAAAGTGCCAGCACGTCCTGTGCCTGCGGTGCGTTGAAATGACAAAATACAAGAAGCTCAGCCATGTTCCACCTCCGACAGGAAGGAAAGGATGCGCTCTGCACCAATCTTTGCATCGGTCACTTTTTCGCTCTTGCGCTTTGCCACCTGTGCCGTGCGGGTGCGTGCAACACGGGTGGGGGAGCCGTTAAGACCGGTATTATCAAGCTGCAGCTCTTCGTTGGTCAGTACGGTAAACTCCGCCTTTGCGGCGCGGCGCAGACCAAGGATGGAGGGCGGATTCAAAATCGGTGCGCCAAGGTTCGTGCTGACCACCATGGGAAGAGGACAGGACACTGTCTTTTCACCCTCGGTGTTCTGACTTTTTACAGTCAGGGTTTCGCCGTCCAACGCAATGGACACCGCATCTTCGCAGAAGGGAATGTCCATCATTGCACAAAGCTCGGGGCCTACCTGACCTGTTTCGCCGTCCACGGCGCGGTTGCCGCAGAGGATCAGGTCAAAGCCGCCCAGATGTTCCAGCGTGGCTTTCAGTACGCGGGTGGTCTGGAATGAGTCACTGCCTGCAAATGCACGGTCGCACACAAGTACCAAATCCTGCACTTTATAGGCTGCTGCCGTGCGAAGAAGGTCCTTTGCCGATTCAGGGCCCATGGTGATGACGGAAACTTGTGCGTTTGCAAGGGAAAGTGCCAGCGACAGTGCCCGTTCATCGGCAGGGTTGATCAGCGTTTCGCCGTTTCGTATAAGGTTGCCCGTCTCGGGGTCAACACCCAGTGTTGCCGAGGCGGGCACCTGTTTCATCAGTACTGCGATTTTCATTCTTCACTTGCCATGGCGTGATACACGGGTTCCAGTGCATCATGGATCGCCTTGTAGGTTGCAAAGCCTTTTTCGTAGATCTTATAGTTTTCTTCGTTGGGATGGATGATGGATACCGGCTTGGTGCAGCGGGCGATGCAGTCTTCAAAGCCGTCGAATGCGCCTGCCACGATGCCGCCCAGCATGGCGGAACCAAAGGAGGAATCATCGCATGCCATTTTCTTCAATTCAATGCCCAGCATGTCGGCTACGATCTGGCTCCAAAGAGGACTCTTGCCGCCGCCGCCGATGATGCTTGCGCTGTTCATCTGCATGCCAAGGGACTGAATCACGTTGTAGCATTCCTTGAGGGAGTATGCAACGCCTTCCAGCACAGCACGGTTGAAGTGTGCCTTGGTGTGGTAGGAACGCATGCCGGTGAAGCTGCCGCGAAGG
>JAGBGW010000197.1 GCA_017935825.1 Clostridia bacterium | reverse complement strand
TGCGGACTGATGTTACCGTAATACAGATCTTCAAGTGTTGTCATGTGCGTTGCACCTCCTTTTTGCAACACAAACACATACCACAACACTTTTCATAAGTCCAGCGATTTTCGATACAAAATTCAAAAAAAGCACCGCATTTCTGCGACGCTTTCAATCGAGTTCACTTTTCTATAATCAAACAATGCAAAAGACAGCATAGCCATCATAGACTATGCTGCCTTTCTCTGTTATCCTATTCGGTTTTCATATTTCTCCGTTAAGGACATCGCGCTTTTGGATGGCGGTTTTTTGTGGTTATTTCATTAATTCTTTTACATGACGGATGCGCATGTAACAATTGAGGCGCTCATAAATCTCAATGGCTTGATTAAAACATCCATCGGATTTTTCTTTTTCGCCCATGGCTTTGTAGATCATGCCGCGATATTCAAGGTTTTTGGCGATATCGGCGTGTTCTGTGCCATAGAAGGGACGAAGAATTTCGGCGGCTTTTTGATTCAATGCCAAGGCCTCTTCGAATTCTTTTTTATGGATCAGGATCAACCCTAAGATGTCGTAGGCATAGTTTAGCGACCACTGGTCGTTGTAACGCTCAAACCAGCTGATGGCATGTCGAATCGTTTTTTCGGTCTCCTCATAATACCCGCCATAGTTCAAAGCTGCGGCAAGATGAAATTCGACCCAGCCGATATTTTGCTTTTTGGGGTCATCGATATATGCGCAGATTTCCAGCGCACGTTTGCCGTAGGCAATTGCGGTTTCGTAATCCCCCAAAAGATCATATGCCTCGTTCATACGACACAACAGTTCACGATAACGGGTGTACAATTCGACTGTCATGACGGAAGGATCAAGCTGCTCGATCAAAGAAAGACCCGTCTGTGCAGTTTCACGTCCCTGCTCGCCCAGTGCGCCAAGGACAAACGCATGCGCCGCTTTCATATAAATAAACAACTTGTCTTCCAATGTGGTTGTGAAGGGAAGAATTTGCAAAAACAGATGTGCTGCATCTTCGTACATTGCCATGCTGAACACAAGCTGCGCCCTTGCCTGCAATGCCAGATGTCGTTTGGGATGGTTTTCGGGCAGACGGGCATACAACGTTTCTGCAACATCGTGCAGATAGAGCTTCTGCTCCCAGGTATAGTGGATATCCACTTCACACGCCTGATGGATGGCCTCCACCAACTTGTTGCAGCAGGCAAGATCCTGCTCCAATTCCTGTGCCATCAGATCTGCTACCAGAGGGTGCAGGTGCACCGTATCCGCTACAGGGTCGTGGATGACCCAGCTTTTGGCAATGAGCCCGTCAATGATATCAAAATCATCCGCCCCACACCAGTCGTAGAAGCGTTCCACTTCAATGCCGCGCAGTGAGATCAGCGAAAGATTCTTCAAAAGATACAATTCATCTTCTGTCAGAGCGGATAGCGTAAAGACTTGCCGCAGATGACCGAAGATGATGTCTGCTGCCTTGGCGTTCTGGCTTTCCATAACACTTGCGCCGCTTTTAAGCATCTGCACCATATCAACAGGCTTCAGCCGACGGCTGGACTGCATGGCACTTGCCACAAGGCGGATCGACAGGGGATGTCCATCCAGCAGTTCCAAAATTTCTTCAACGGATTGCATCGCATTGTGATCCAGAGCCCTTTGATATTCTGCACGGAATAATGCCAGAAGATCTTCATGGTTTTGCATGCCATTGACCTGTACCTCGGGAAGCCCCGGGTAATGCTGATGATAACGGGTGGTAAAAAGCACCGCGTATGTGCCACTGCAAAAAAGTTCCAGATCTTCGTCATCGGTGATATCGAAGTTATCTACCACGATCAGCACACGTTCATCGCAGATCTGCTTTAACAACTGCAATTTTCGAAGGAAATAGGCACGCTCGTCATCCTCGGGGTATTGGGTACGGGAAAGGCCTTCGATGGGGAACAGTGCGTCTGAAACAACGGTCTTTTGCAAAGATGTTTCAAAACTGACCCAAAGGATTACATCGTATCGTTCCGCGTTTTGTTTCAGATACATTCTTGCGATCTCGCTTTTACCGATACCACCCATGCCCACAAGGGCAAGCTTGTTGGGAATGGATGAAAGCTGGTATTTTATTGCGGCAATTTCGCTCGTACGCCCTACGAAACGGGTGTCGGGATAGACCATGGCACTGGTCAGGCGATATTGTTTGGATGCGGGGGCACCGTGCAGTATTCCTGACTCATCCTGCACGACGACGGTACGCTCTGGTTCTTTTCCAAGAAGAGAGCAGATGCGATCCACCAGCTCCTGAATGCGCAGCATTTCCGGGGGAAGATGACCGTCCATGATGTGGATGCGGCCAAGATAGTAGTAGACGTCATCGCTCAACGTACATTCGTCGATACGAAAGGGCAACAGTGTAATCTGTTCGTTGTTTTTAAATCGGTCAAATGCACAGTTGATCTCATTTTTTACATGTTCGGACAAATTGGCCTGTTCATTGAGTAGAAGCAGGAATATCTTGCAGCTGCGAATGGCTTTGACGATGGACTCTGCGTAGTTGGATTCCACGTCCCTCGGCGCATACCAGCAACTGATACCTGCTCCTTCCAATGCAGCACAGATCTTGCGTACAGTATCGGCGGAACTATCCGTATGATAACTGATAAAGACTTCGCGATGATCCATATTGATCCTCCTAAGGATGCAGATTGTGGCGCTCGGTTAGATTTTTGCGCCGCAGCTGACACAGAAGACTGCTTCACCATCTAATTGCTGTGCACCGCATACGCTGCAAAAACGTGCCGCCGGGGAGACGGGGGCTTCGTACTTTGTGCCACAGACAGTACAAAACACTGCGCCCGTTGAAAGCTGTGCACCGCAGGCTGTGCAAAGGCGGGGCGGCACGGGATCGTTGGCATAACGGGGCGGCTCGGGTTTGGCAGGCTGTACGGATACTTGGGACGGTACCGGTTGTGCAGGCTGCTGCATGCGTACCTGATTGGCCGGATTGGTGAAAAGACCTGCATCCAATACCACTTCCTGTGCAGGAATGCCTAAAAATGCGGATGCTGCTGCCGTCAGGTCAGAAGCACATTTTTTGTACATAGCCCCTACCAGCTGAAGGATGGAAAAATGAATGCACACAGAGGTGCCGCCTTGTGCGGGAATAAAACGAACAAAGCAGGTACCGCCGTTCATATTATATTTGAAGGAGAATTTCAAAGGAAAAGAGAGCATAGAATATGGTTCCTGCCAGCACTGTGCACGGAATTTATCACCGCATGCGGCGTTTAAATAAGCAGTATAAACCGCGGGCACATCGGCAGCCAGATAATAAAAGACATCTTTTTCCATAGGGATATCCTCACAAAATGATTTGTTGTTGCCTTCTATTATGTGGGAAAAGACATGGTTTGGCAAGAAGTTTTGCAGGCAAGCGCCTTGAATTTCCCTTAGTCCTATGGTATAGTTAACAATGTTCTATCACGAAC
>JAGBGW010000196.1 GCA_017935825.1 Clostridia bacterium | reverse complement strand
GGTCTTTCAGCAGCACATCGTCCGCTACAAAATCCAGGCCAAGAGGATCGGTGCTGACACCCGGCATGGCGGCAACGAATGTGCCGCGGCCACGCTCAATTTCCAATACATGCAGCGATACAAGCAGTTTTACCGCCTCACGGATGGTGGTGCGGCTCACGTTCAGCGACAGGGAAAGCTCCTGTTCGTTGGGCAGACGACTGCCCAGCGCGTATTCGCCCTTGATGATGCGGCTTTTGATCTTGTCGGCAATGTTTTCAGACAGCGTTTTTCCCTGCGGCATAGACTTCACCTTTTCTTTAGATTCCATTCGATTATAGCATTTGTACACCATAGGGGCAATGTGAAAAAACGTGTTGCGCAGGCGAAAAACTTTGTATATACTAAAGACATAGGACATCATACCTCTTTGAACGCAAAAGAGGTGTTTGATACAAATTCATCATTTGGGGGACCAAAATATGATCAAAAATGAACCGACTATCAACGATTTCCTTTCCTGTGAGATCAGAAAGGCCAACGAACTTCGCGGTCTTTGGTACTATCAGCTGGTCAAGAGTGCAGGCCGCTACGGTCTGGATGAGGAAGAATTTGCCCGTGGCGGCATCCGCAAGCTGGGTCATCTGTATCGTGGGCTCTATCCCGATACCGACAGTGTACCTGAATTTGTCGGTGCTTTCTTAAGCGAACACCACATCAAGCAGTTTGGCATGCAGCTGAAAAGCCTGACTGAGGACGAAGGGGTCATCCACTTCCATTACTGTCCCATGCTGGGTGCATGGACCAAGCTGACCTGTGACGAGAAGGAGATCGGCATGATCTGTGACTGCGCCATGGACGTGGACCGCGGCACCTTCGATTGCTATGACCACATCGGCTTCCGCCTGGAAAAAGCCATCGGCTGCGGCGACGAAGTCTGCGAACTGCACTTCTTCAAAAAGTAAGAGGAGGGTATGACAATGTTGGAAAATACTGCTAAAAAGTATGTCAATGATAAAGAAACCGATGCCGTGCGCGGCGCATATGAAAACCGTGCACGCTGGTATTACTATCTGGTGCGCGAAGGTCTGGATAAAGGTCTGCCGCTGGAATTTGCCCGCGATGCCATGCTCGAAGCAGGTCACTTCATGTATGAACAGGACTATCAGAATGTAAAGACCATCGAAGAGTTTGCAGAAGTCTTCATGAACTTCGGTATGGTGCATGCACATGAAGCCCAGATCGTATCTCAGAGCGAAGACAGCATCGAGATCAGCTTGGGTTACTGCCCCCTGGTCAATGCGTGGAGCAAGTTGAACGCAGAGGAAGCCTTCATCGGCGACCTGTGCTCTGTATGCATGGAGACCTACAGCGGTCTTGCAGACAGCCTTGGCTGGAGCGTGGAGCAGACCTGTGCCATCGGCCGCGGCGACGGCAAGTGCACGCTGTGCTTCAAAAAGTAAGGTGCGCATTATGAGTGAACTTCGTACGCTTATTTTGGGTGACATGAAGCCTGCGCTGGGCGTCACCGAGCCTGCGGCGATCGCACTTGCGGCAGCAAAGGCACGTTCCCTGACGGAAGAAGAAGTGCTGCAGGTTACCGTGCGCATGAATTCGGGCATCTACAAAAACGGCTTTACCTGCGGTATCCCCGGTACGGATGACGTTGGCAACGCCTATTCTGCCGCTCTGGGCGTTCTTTGCGGCGACGAGACCAAGGGTCTGTTGGTGCTTGAAAACGTCAAAGAAGCGGATGTGGAAGCCTCCCGTGCAATGGTTGCACAGGGTAAGGTGGATGTGATCATGGATTCCGTCACCTCCAATATCCTCATCGAGGCAACTGTCAAAACCGAGCACGACACCTGTGTTGCAACGCTGAAGGGCTCCCATACCAATTTCGTATTCTTAAAGAAGAATGACGAGATACTGCTGGATGTGGCAGATGCATCCTCCGACGAAGCGGAGGAAGTGCTTTCTCCCATCGTGGATTACAAGGTGGAAGAACTGTTTGACTTTGCACTGAATGCGCCTTTGGAAGACCTGCAGTTTATGCGCGATGCCTACAAGGTTAATACTGACCTTGCCAATGCAGGTATGAATTGGGAACGCTGCATTATTACCCATGACATGATCCGTCAAAACGGCGGCAAGCTTCTTTCCGACGATGCGCGTATGAGCGCAAAGACACTTGCCTGTGCGGCGGCGGAAGCCCGTGTGCTTGGCATCGATATGCCTGCCATGAGCATCACAGGCAGCGGTACCCACGGCATCATCTGCACCCTGCCCATTGAGGCTTACTGCCGCGTGACGGGTATTGAAGAAGAAAAACAGCTTCGCGCCACCGCGATCAGCTACCTGGTCACCATGTATATCAAGGAGTTTTCGGGCAAGCTTTCTGCATTCTGCGGCTGCGGTATAGCGGGCGGAACCGGGCTTGCCTGTGCTCTGGCATATCTCATGGGAGGAAAGCTTGATGCTGTTGAAGCTGCATGCAAAAACATGTCCGCTTCTATTACCGGTATGATATGTACCGGCGGTAACCACTGCTGCTGTATGAAAGTGTTATCCGCTGTGGACAGTGCCTTCAGCGCCGCAGAGCTGGCGGCAGCAGGGGCGGCTGTAGATGCACCACACGGAAT
>JAGBGW010000195.1 GCA_017935825.1 Clostridia bacterium | reverse complement strand
GGCGGCAACACCACCACCGAGGGCGGTGACAATACCACCGAGGGTGACGATACCACCACCGAAGGCGGTGACAATACCACCGAGGGTGACGATACCACCACTGAAGGCGGTGACAATACCACCGAGGGTGACGATACCACCACTGAAGGCGGTGACAACACCACCGAGGGTGACGATACCACCACTGAAGGCGGTGACAACACCACCGAGGGTGATGATACCACCACCGAAGGCGGTGACAACACCACCGAGGGTGACGATACCACCACTGAAGGCGGCGATGCCGAAGATGATTCTCAGCAGACCGTAACGCTTTATGCAAAGGTCGATGCCGATGCTCTGAATGTTCGCAAGGGTCCCGGCACTTCCTATACTTCCATCGATCAGATTTATGACGGTGCAACCGTAACCGTTCTTGACAGAGGCAGTTCCTGGTCCAAGATTCTCACCGAAGACGGTGTGATCGGTTACTGCTCCAACGATTATTTGGACTTCTACAGCGAAACCGGCAATACCACCACGACCATTACTTATGCCACCATTACTGCATCCGCCCTTTGCCTGCGCAAGGGTCCCGGTACCGGTTATGGTTCCATGGGATATATCAGGCGCGGTACCCGCGTTTTGGTTGAAGAAAAAGGCAGTTCCTGGTCCAAAGTCACCTATGACGGCAAGACCGGCTACATGAGCAACGCTTATCTTTCCTTCTCCTACGAAACGGTAGAAGTTGTGACCTATCCTTACGATGCTTATGTTACCGCTTCCCTGCTGAATCTTCGCACCGAACCCACCCAGTCCTCCACCGCAGTGGTTTCCATCCCCTACCGCACACAGGTAGAAGTCATTGCAGCGGCAGGCAGCTGGCTGAAGATCAATTACACTACTGAAGCAGGTCAAACACATACAGGTTATGTCGATTCTGCCTATATCTCCAAACAGCAGCCCGCAGAAGGCAACAATGATTCCACCTCCGGTGGTACGGACAGCGGCGATGCGATCATCGATCCCAATGCATCTACGGTGCAAAAGATCGTTCAGATCGCACTGAGCCAGGTTGGCTATACCGAAGGCCGTAACAACGACACCAAGTACGGCGATGCACTTGGCAAGTCCAACCAGCCCTGGTGCCTGATCTTTGTTGTATGGTGCGCACGTCAGGCAGGTGTTGATACAGGCGTTCTTCCTGCGATTTACAGCTGCAATGCAATGAAGAATTGGATGGCCGCACGCGACAGATATTATACCCGCGGTTCCGGTTATGTTCCCAAACCCGGCGATCTGGTCTTCCTGTCCTGGTCCTCCGGCGGCGGCATCGAACATGTTGGCCTCGTTTGGAAGGTTGAAGGCAATACCCTCTATACCATCGAAGGAAATACTTCCCTTGACAATGGCAACGAAGGCGTTAAATGGCGCACGTTCGATTTGTCCAGCGGCAGAATCGTGGGTTACGGTTCCCCCGCTTACAACGACTGATAAGTAAGTGCAAGCTCCCGAAGCAATTCGGGAGCTTGTTTTTATGCTTCCTATATTTTTCTGTAAATGGAGAATAAAAAGAACAGTACTCACCCATGTCCCATCTGCAGGCCTGTGTTTTGCGCCTGTTACAGGCCGCAGTCGCGCAAGTCAGGCGGATCGCTGCTCTCCCCCATCCTTTTTATAAGAGCCTGCACAGGGTCTTTCAAAACGTCCAAAAAAGAGCATAGAAAAACAGCACCGCAAACGATTTACGGTGCTGTTTTGTTTTAGTCTTCCTGCTCCTCCTCGTCGGAGGCAAGCTTGCTGATGGTGGTCCACTCCACGCGGCGCTCGGTAAGTTCCTCCACGTAAATGTGAAGACCCCAAACATCCACCTGGGGGTGTGTGCCATCCTGCGGAATGTTGATCATCTGGCTGAAGACCAGACCACCGACGGTGTCGAAAGCGTCGGTCTGGGGCAGTTCCAGTTCCAGAGCCTCTGCAAGAGCCTCCAGTTCAACGGAGCCTGCCACGCGCCAGAGGTTATCCTCCAGCTGCTCGATGTCGCTGACTTCGATGGGATCGGATTCGTCGTAGATGTTGCCCACGATCTCCTCCAGAAGGTCTTCCAGTGTAACGATGCCGCTGGTGCCGCCGTACTCGTCCACAACCACTGCAAAGTGGATCTTTTCATCCTGCATGTTGCGGAACAGGTCGTCCGTGCGAACGGACTCGGGCACGAAGAATGCAGGGCGCATCAGCTGGCGCAGGCTCTTGGGATGTTCTGCCTGAAGATTGAGCAGATAATCACGGGTGTTGACCACGCCAATGATATCGTCGATGTCCTCGTCGTAGACGGGGAATCTGGAATAACCGCTTCGGCGGATCAGGCTTACGATCTCCTGCTTGGTATCTTCGATCCAGACTGCTTCCACATCGATGCGGTGTGTCATAACATCCGCCGCGCTGGTGTTGTCAAATTCGAAGATGTTCTCGATCATCTCGCGCTCGTCTTCGTCGATGGCGCCCTCTTCCTGACCGATATCCACCATCATGCGGATTTCTTCCTCGGTGACGGATTCCTCTTCCTCCTCGGGGTTAATACCCAAAAGACGAAGTACACCGTTGGTGGAAGCGGACAAAAGCCATACCACGGGACGTACCACTTTCGCAATTGCGGAGATAACGCCCACAGCTTTTTTTGCCATGCTCTCGGTCTTCTTCATTGCCACGCGTTTGGGAACAAGTTCGCCAAAAACCAGCGTGAAGAACGACAAAATCAGCGTGATCAAAATAACGCTTACGGTATTGAGTACACTTGCGGGAATTGCGGTGAAACCCACATCTTCCACAAGCCATGCAACAAGCGGTTCAGCAAAACTGCTGGCTGCGAATGCACTTGCAAGGAAGCCTGCCATGGTGATGCCGATCTGGATGGTGGAAAGGAAACCTTCGGGTTTCTCTCTCATCTTCAAAAGCTGTTCGGCTTTTTTATCCCCATCGTCGGCAAGCATGCGAAGCTTGTTTTCATTGACGGACAAAATTGCAAGTTCTGCAGAGGCGAAGAAAGCATTGAGCGCAATCAGCACCACCTGCAACAGAAGCTGACTCCATATCGGGCCGGTTTCCAAAGTATTTTCCTCCTTCTTTACGCATATCTAGCGTAAACAGGCTATATTATACCACATTTAAAAGACTTTCGCATCCGCTTTTCATACAACTTTCGTTATATTCGCATAAATCATTTGCTTTTTAATAAAAAAATACGACAAATGCCTTCGCACCTGTCGCATATTTTACATATGATTTCAATTCGGCTCGTCCTGAGGCGGCATTTCATCTGCATCCACGACCGTGATATGATCCAGCATATCCTTAAACTGGGCGCGGAACGACTCCAGATATGCGGAGCGAAGCAGTGTCTGTTCGTCTTTTTCCGCCTGTGTCAGACCTTCCGTTCTGGATTTGCGTGCAAGCTCATTGATGCGTGCAAGTTTTTCCGGGGAAAGCATGGCATGATCCTCCATTCTTAAGTGATATGTTATGTTCCGATATACTATATTCTACACAAGTCTTGCTTTTCCTTCCCAATCCTTCACAATCTGACGTTTACACATTTATTACGTCAATTTGAACCATTGTAACGACAGATTAACCGCCTATCTCTTGATGAAAAAGACTTCTTGCGGTATGATAAGGAAGATAAAATCTTTTCGGGAGGACACACAATGTCTGTTCAGAACGTATGGACGTATTTCCTTATGATAAGCATCATCGGCTGGATCATGCCCAGCATCCGTGTGGCACATTTGTACATCAACCTTTGCGACAAATGTCAGGCGATCCTGTTCCCCGTCCGCACGCTTGCAAACCGCATCGTCGGCAAAAACGATCTGGTCTATGCATTCACCAACATCCGCACGGATAAGGGTGTCAATGCAATTGCAGTGATCTGGCAGGTCATCTTCGATCTTGCAGTGATCGTCTTTGCTGTACTTTCCCTCATCGGCAACCTTACAGCACTTAAATCCGCTTTCCTTGCAGTGCTCTATGCATGGATCATCCTGCTTATTCCCTTCATCGTCGGTCTGTTCCTTGGCGACCGCAAATACAAAAAGCGTGTGCACGTATCCGAAGCAGATTCCGACAGTCTTCACGCACAGGAGCAGCTTCTTGCATTCTGCATCGATGACAACATCGAAGAGTATCAGGAGAAACTTGCAAAATTCGGCTATCACTGGCGCATCGATGTGCTTTGCACCGACCGTCTGGAGGATGAACCCAACGCAACCTTCGCAGGTGCCATTGCATCCCTCTCAGGCGTGGCACAGACCAACCCCTTCTACATGTCCCGCGTGGTGGTAACCTTGATGGATGAGGAAAACGAGCCCGTTCCCTTCCCCGTCAAGCGCCGCAACGAGCGTGAGTTTGCATTCACCCAGGGTGTTTATGTCACCCATTTCCTGCCCGAGTATCTGTCAGAACCCATGATCGATATCGTCCGCGACATGACCGCAGCGATCGTAAAGAAGAACAACTAACAGGAAGGCATTTATGTTTTACGACTGTCACACACACTCCTCCATCTCTTCGGACAGCCAAACGCCCATGGCGGATATGGTCCGCGCCGCACGACAAATGGGTCTTTTTGGCATCACCATCACCGAGCACGTGGATATCGGCTTCCCCGCACAGCACTGCACGGTGGCTGATCTGGAGCTTTACAAAAAGACGTATCAGCAGGTCGCAGAGGATAATGCGGACTATCCGGTACTGCTTGGTGTGGAGCTTGGATATGAATATGGACGAGAAGAAGAAAGTGCGCAGTACGTAAAGGATCTTGATCCCGACTTTGTCATCAACTCCGTCCATTCCATGGACGATATGACACTGTTCTGCGACGAGATCTATCCTGCAGGTCTTGAGCATAAGACCTACAGCCATTATCTTGAAAAAGTGCGCGACAGCATCGACGGCTGTATCGATTACGATGCCATCGGTCACATTGGTTTTGTGGCAAAGAAGGCGCTTTATCCCGATCCCATGCTTCGCTATTATGAGTTTGCCGATCAGCTGGATGACATCTTGATCCGCTTGATCGAAACGGGTCATGCGCTGGAGGCAAATACATCCGGCTATCGCAATTGCCGTGACACCCTGCCCGAGACGGCGATCCTTCGCCGCTATCGCCAGCTGGGCGGCGAGCTGCTGACACTGGGCAGCGATGCACATGTTACAGAATATGTGGGTTTCCACTTCCCTGATGCGGCAGAGCACATCCGTTCCTGCGGATTCCGCTACATCACCCACTACGAAAAGCGCAAGCCTGTGATGCTTCCTTTGTAAAATGGTAAAAGAAAAACGGTACGAACTTCGTACCGTTTTTTGTTTTGCAATTATTCAATGCCAAGCAATTCGTTCAGCTGTGCAACTTCCGTATCCGTCATCTCGTAATAACCGTTTGCCCAGATGAAGGTTTTGATGGACGGGAAGTAATCGATGTAGAAGGAAAATCCTCTGTCGGTGGTCATGGCAATAAGCCGTTCGCCCTCGTCCCAGATTTCCCGTGCAAGATCGTAGTTGGAAGGACCTGTGCTGTTTTCCTGCACAACGATGGTGGTGCCGTTTTCATCGGTGTAAGTCTGGGTCGGGGGCGGGTTGAGTTCCGCTTCCGTTGCGCGGAAACAGACACAGCCCTGTTCTTCATCAAAATACACATCGTCATTACCGTAGACATCGTACCATGCTTGCGCAAATCTTCGCTCGTTTGCTTCAAGACCGCTGTTTTCATGGTCGCGCAAAAGGGCAAAGATGGCGTCAATGGTTGCCTGATCGGTAACGGTATAAAGCGTGGTCTGATCGGGCATCTGAATCTCCATGGTCTCAAGCGAATCAGGCAGACCGTAAGTATCTATTGCCATATTGGAGGAGGTGCCGATATCGTCGGGCACGTCGATCCAGTTGGCGGTGTAGAAGGCATAGCCATCTTCCGTTTCCAGAATGCAGATGGAATCATACGTAGGGAAGGATGCAAAGTGATAGACATTACAGCCGATGATGCTTGCATCGCCGCAATCCCCTACCGTGCCCATGGGCGCGCCCAAATCGTCCTCGGTGATTTCATACATATTTTCAGGGCCAAGTCCCACCGCGCCTTCAGGCACCAAGTCATAGCGCACGCGCTCATCAAATGCGATGGGATAGTACACAATGAATTCATTTTCATTCAAAGTGAAGCCGTATGCCATTTCCTCCATGGCAATTGTGTTGGTGGTCACATCGTGATTGGCATTGTCAGGCAATGTAAGCGCCACGCCTGCCACCGCAATGCAGACACAGACCGCCGCAGAAAGAATACCTGCTGCGATATTCTTCCGCTTCTTTCTTTTTTCCACATCGGCTTCTGCTTCTTGCAGTAATGCTTCGTCAAGTTCGCCGATGGCATCCAGTAATTTTTCTTCTTTCATACAACGATCCCCTCCCCTTCCAGATACGTTTTCAAGTCCTGCCGCATCCGATACAGATGGGACGCAACGGTGTTTTTGGACATACGGTACAGCGCTGCAAGTTCCGAAACGGAATCAAGATAGAAATATCTTCGGATAAAAAGCACGCGCCGCAGCTGATCCTGTTTGTGCAGGAAATCTGCGATGGCATCTGCCAAAACGGTTTTGTCAAAATGTTCTTCCACAGTATCCGCATCCGATACGCAGTCGGAAAGTTCTTCCAGTGCAATACGCACCCGATCGCCGCCCCGCTTTTTTGTTTGATCGTGCTTGTAACGATTCAAAGAAAAATTTCGTGTCAATTTGCCAAGATAGGTGCGGAGGTTTTCAGGATGTTTGGGCGGAATGGAATTCCATGCACCCAAATAGGCATCACTGACACATTCGGATGCATCCTGCATATTTTGGACAATGCGCAGTGCAATGCTTCGACAATACCTGCCGTATTTTACATTCGTCTGCGCAATCGCCTGTTCATCACGGGCAAAAAACAGTTTTAAAAGCTGCATATCGGTCATAAGATCCCTCCCTTCACCCATATACACAATATTCTGCATTGTTCCATTGCAATATACAAGAAAAAACAGGCAAAAACTGCCTGTTTTTTTCGTTATGATCAGTTGTCACGATGAGATGCGTCGTATTCTGCTTCCGCCTGCCGTCTGACACGCTCTCTTGCATTATCCTCCCTGTTGCCTGTTTCAAGATAAAACGTTTTTGATCAAATGTTTTTGTGAGACTCATCGTAGGCTGCTTCCACCATTTGGCGATGTCGGTCGCGTGCCTCATCGCGGGAAAGCGCGGAACCGATCATCTCGCTGCCGGAAATTCTACCCAAAAGATAGTTTTCCTGCTCGGTAAAATACCCTTGTCCGAAAACAGCATTGATCATGCGTTCCCGATCATCCCGCTCTTCTTCAAAGGCTTCCATTTCACGCTCGATGGCACGCTGGCGTGCCTGTCGCTGTTCTTCTTCCACTTTGTCGTAATAATCGACCCAGGAAATATCGTCGGCGATCTCCGTTTCCATATGTTCCATCAGTTCATCAAAAGGATAAAAGCCCTTACCTTTGAACTTTTTGACATCCTTGACGACTTTTTGTCTTTCATCTGCCATGGTGCGATGCCAATAACGGTCACTGACGGCTTTCTTTCTCTGGTTGATACCTTCGCGGCGGATGCGCAGTTCTTCCTTGCAAAGCTGAAGATATGCAGGCACGATACAACCGGTTTCATATCTGCCCCATTTTTCTTTGTTCATAGGATTGCCAAGATCACTTTGCAAACTTTCTTCCCGTTTTGCGTAATCAGCAAAAAACGCACTCAGCTGCGGATTCTTCTGCTCAAACAGTGCCGCCATCATTCCAAGGGCATTGATGTTTTCGCTCCACAAAAGCATTCCAAGCGATGCTTCATCATGCAGCACCATGGGACAGCCGCCGGCCATAGCCCGCTTTTCCATTTCATCTGCACGTCTGCGCTCTGTTTTGCTTTTTGTCTCATACGCTTTGATGATCTTGGGATCCGTGCTCATCGGTTGGGGGACCTGATGTTCCCGTCTGCAAATGCAGGATATGACCCATGCCGCCCATGCTTTTTCTTCCTTGGAAGCACTCTGAGAATCCAGAATTCTTTTCAGTTCATCCTCTGCTTTCTTATAATTCTGACCACGTCGATACATCAAATGTGCCTTTGCAAAGTCGCTGCCGGAGGCAAAATTGACCTTGGGCATTGCATGGTAAGGAATATCCAGCACATAGCGCAAGACATAATACAGCATCATTTGTCTGTTATCACGATCGTCAAGATCCACATAGCGCAAGGGATCTGCCTTTTTGTTTGTACTTTGCAGTGCTTCAAATGCAGAAATTGCTGCATCCGCATTGCAGCCGCGCTGTTGCGCGATCTGCAATACCGCAAGCTGCTGTGTACCCGAAAGCATATCAAGATGCTGCTGATGCAAAACCGTCTCTGCCT
>JAGBGW010000194.1 GCA_017935825.1 Clostridia bacterium | reverse complement strand
CGATGGACTGCATACACATGGTGTCGGGCGTAATTCGGGGATCGGAAAGAAGATTTTGCACTTCTTCGATCAACCCCTCCTGGACCATGATGTCCACACGACGGTCAATACGTTCGTAGAGAATCTCCCTTGGCATATCAAGGCAGAACTGATAGAAATCAAATCGCTTTTTCTGCTGACGGAATTCTCCCTTATCGCCGCCGCTTTGTGCGATCTCAATGGCACGGATGACACGCTTTTTATCGTTTTTATGGAGCTTTTCAGCCTGCAAAGGTGCAAGTTCCAAAAGCATTTGATAAAGCGTTTCTTCATCTTTTTCCTGCAGGGAAGCACGAAGAACCGGGTCGGGCGAAGCGCCGCCGAAATCAAGATCATACAGCACGCTTCTTACATAAAAGCCTGTTCCGCCGCAAAGCACGGGATAATCCCCCTGTGCGCGAATCTCTTCGATCTTTTGGCATGCCTGTCCGCAAAACGATGCCGCGCTGTAATCTTCCCAAGGATCCAACACATCGATCAGATGGTGTTTGACTTCGCTGCGTTCCTGCTCAGTTGCCTTGGCACTGCCGATATCAAGGCCGCGGTACACCTGCACCGAGTCTGCAGAGACGATCTGGCAATTCAGTTTTTTTGCAAGTTCGATCGCCACTGCACTTTTGCCGCTGGCAGTGGGACCTGCAATAACGATGACGGGTTTATTGGTCATACGCGTTTGAACCGTTTCTCAATTTCATATTTGGTCATCTCAAAGAAAATGGGACGACCATGCGGACAAGTCAATGCTCCCTGATGCTGCCGCACAAGGTCAAGGAGCTGCTCGATTTCCTCACCGGTCAATGGATCGCCTGCCTTGATAGCAGCTTTGCATGCGATGGTAGCGACCTGTGAATGCTTCAAGGTGGAAGTCTGCACACTTGCACGCTTATCCACCTGTGCCAGCGTTTCATGCAGGAAATCCGCCATCTGTGCCTGCCCCAAGATCATGGGTACGCTTCGAACCATAACGGTCAAAGGACCGAATTCCTCGATCTCAAAGCCCATTTGATCCATAAACTGACGATGATCCATCAAAATGGACATTTCATCAGCGGAAAGATCCACCACGTGCGGCACAAGAAGCGGTTGTTTGATGACATCGCCTGCATCCACCTGCGCACAATATTTGTCAAACAAAAGACGTTCGTGCGCAGCATGCTGGTCAATAACAAGAAGCTTTTTTTCTACTTCCAGCATCAGATAGGTGGAAAAAAGCTGTCCGATCAGACGATAGGAAATGCGTGCAGGAACTTCTTCCTTGGGAAGCTCTGCAAAGAAACCATCGCTTTGAACAGGTACTTCTTTCTTTGCTGCAGGTGTCGTAACAGGCGTCTGTACAGGTGCTGCAGCAGGCGCAGGTGCAACCGTTTCTTCCTTTTTCTGTTCTGTGATACGCGGTGCAACAGGCTTTGCAAAAAGGTACAGTGGGTTTAACGGATTCTGCCTTTTTCTGTGTTACAACGGGCGGTGCACTTTTTTGAAGTGTGCTCTTTACGCTGGCAGAAGGTTTTGCTGTTGTGCTCGTCTGTACAGGCGCAGGCGTGTATTTCGGTGTGGAAAGTACACTTGGTGCAGTTTCCCGTGCAACGAGCGTGGAGCGCGTTTTAGCCTGTGCAGGTGCAGATTTGGCTTCGGAAGGCTTTGCGGAAGATGCGGAAGAAAACAGCATTTGAGAAGTGACACGCGGCGCGGTCTGCTGTTTTTGCGGCTCACGATAAAGATGTGCAAAGGGGTTTTCCTGCCGCATGACAACAGGCGCAATGGCACTTGTCAGTGCTTGAGCGATACCCGACTCCTCGCGAAGCCGCACTTCCAGCTTGGCAGGATGCACGTTTACATCTACCGCATCGCTGGGAATCGTGATCGACAACGCAAAAAGCGGGAATTTATGCACCATCAGCTGGGTATCAAAGGCACTTTCCACCGCAAGGCTGATGGCAAAACAGTTGACGGGTCGTCCGTTGATTGCAATGTGTTCACGCTTTCTGTTGGTTCGGGAAAGCGTAATATCGCCAATAAAACCTTCAAACGTACCACCGGGGATGCTGCCTTTGACAGGACGAAGTAAACCTCGCACTTCCTTGCCATAAACACAAAGCAGAGCATTTTCAAGATTGCCGTCGCCGCTTGCAAGGAAAACAGTTCGTCCCTGTGATACAAAACGAAACGCAATATCAGGACGTGCAAGAATCGCGCGAAGCATCACTTCCTGCACATAGCCTGCCTCCACATGGGGGCGCTTCATAAACTTCTTACGGGCAGGCGTGTTAAAAAACAGGTCGCTGACCGTAATGGAGGTACCTTCTGGCGCACCGAAGGGCTCATCCAAAATCAATTCTCCGCCATCCATTTGGATTTTAGTACCAAATGCCGCCTGCTTGGGGCGTGTCCACATCTGAATACGGGATACCGATGCAATCGCCGCCAAGGCTTCGCCGCGGAAACCCAATGTGGAAATGCCGTTCAAATCATCGGCAGTTCGGATTTTGCTTGTGGCATGGCGAAGAAATGCACATTTTGCATCTTCATATTCCATGCCGCAGCCGTTATCGGTCACTTTGATGGAGCTAAGACCACCATCAACAATTTCGACCGTGACAGCAGTTGCACCTGCATCGATGCAGTTTTCGATCAGTTCTTTTACAACGGACGAAGGGCGTTCCACCACCTCGCCTGCCGCGATCTGGTTGGAAACAAACGGATCCAATACCTGAATGATACTCATACAGTGCCTCCGTTTTTCAATTTCTTTTGCAGTGCATCAAGCGCATTGAGCGCATCCAAAGGCGTCATACGAGACACATCGATATCGCGAAGTTCCGCCAGCACCTGAATGCTGGAAGTATCATCGGCAAACATACCGATCTGCTGTGCACGCACTTCTTCCTTTACACTGCCTTCGATGATCTTCTTTGCCTGCTTGTTGACTTCACTTTTTTCAAGATAGCGAAGGATCTTGGCAGAACGATCAAGCAGCGCTTCGGGCAAATGCGCAAGACGCGCAACGTGGATGCCGAAGCTCTTATCTGCAGAGCCGCGTACGATTTTACGAAGGAAGTACACATCCTGACCGCGCTCTTTTACGGCAACACAGTAATTCTTGATGCCGGGCATATGACCTTCCAACTGGGTCAGTTCGTGATAATGGGTGGCAAACATGGTCTTTGCACGGCAGGTCTGGGAAATATGTTCCGTAATTGCCCATGCGATGGAAAGACCATCAAAGGTGGAGGTGCCGCGACCCACTTCGTCCAGAATCAGAAGGCTGTTCTCCGTGGCGGATTCAATGATGTGTGCGACCTCATTCATTTCAAGCATAAAGGTACTTTGACCGCTTGAAAGGTCGTCCGATGCACCGATTCTGGTATAAACGCCATCCACAAGGCTGATTTTTGCACTTTCAGCAGGCACAAAACTTCCCATATGCGCCATCAAAGTGATCAGTGCCACCTGCCGCAGGTATGTGGATTTACCGGCCATATTGGGACCTGTGATCATCAGGAAGCGATTTTCGTTTGTATCAAGCAATGTATCGTTGGGTACAAACGGAATATCGCGTTTTAAAGCTTCCACGATGGGATGACGACCGTCTTTGATATCGATCAGACCCGTCGTGTTCATTTCGGGGCGCACATAATGGTGGATGTATGCACTGGTTGCAAGGGCATTGCAGGCATCCAGCGTTGCGATCACGGCCGCAGTCTTCTGGATGGATTCGAGTGCCTGACAAGCCACCTGCCGCACGCCAAGGAACAATTCATATTCCCTTTGTGCAATCTGATCGTGGGCATTGGTGATCTTCACTTCAATGTCATGCAGTTCTTCTGTGATATAACGCTCGCTGTTTGCAAGGGTCTGCTTTCTTGTATAGCGGATGGGCACCAGGTCATAATAAGACTTGGTGACCTCGATATAGTAGCCGAATACGCGATTGTAGTTGATGCGGAGGTTTTTAATGCCCGTCTGTTCTCTTTCGCGTGCTTCCAATTGCGTGATCCATTCACGACCGTTCTTTTCGATGTCGCGCATCTGCTCCAGTTCTTCATCAAAACCGGCTGCGATAACCCCGGGGTCATGTGCGCTGACAGGCGTATCGGGATCGATGGCACTTAAAATCAAAGCACACAGCTCATCCAGCGTATCAATTTCATCGTGCAGCGACTTTAAAAGCTCACTGGAACAGTTTTCTGTCAGGCTTTTGACTCGGGGCAAAGCCGCAAGAGACGAGCCCAGAGAAAGCAGATCACGCGGCGAAGTGGACGTACCACTGATGCGGGCGCAAAGACGCTCCAAATCATAAACACCATCAAAGCTTGCACAAAGCTCCTGGCGCATAACTTCATTTTGCAAAAGCTCATCCACAGCATCGTGGCGCTGCTGGATGGCATGCAGACTGATGAGCGGACGTTCCACCCAACGGCGCAGCATACGTGCGCCCATGGAGGTGGAAGTTTCATCCAAAATGCCAAGCAGACTTCGCTTTTTATCACCGCCGTGCATGCTTCGAAGAAGTTCCAGAGAATCGATGGTGGAAGGGTCCACGTGCATGCTGGAGGAAAACTCCTGCGGCGTGATCTTACGCATCTGATCAAGCACGCCGCGCTGGGTACGGGTAAGGTAGCTAAGCAGCATACCGCAGGCAGAAACCGCCGCAGTGTTAAGCCTGGGTGCGATTTCATCCACAGCCTTATAACCGAAGCGTTCGCAAAGCACTTTCATGCTTTGGGTGTAATCTGCCTGATCGTCAGCGTTTACAATGGGCATGCTGACCAAACGCTGCCGGTATACCTCTGAAAAAAGTTCCATCGCAGTTTCATTTACGATGATTTCCGATGCCTGCAGGCGAAGAAGTTCATCCAAAACCTGCATTCTGCCCTGCTGTGCATCAAAAATGCAGACACTGAACTCACCGGTGGAAATATCAGCATAAGCAAGGCCTGCATCCTGCTCGTATTTAAAAACACAGGCGATGTAGTTATTGCGGTCACCCACCAGAAGATTATCTTCCAAAACAGTACCGGGCGTTACAATACGGATGATATCTCGCTCCACAAGACCTTTTGTAAGCGCGGGGTCAGTCATCTGTTCTGCAATTGCAACGCGGTAGCCCTTAGCGATGAGCCTTCCGATATAGGTATTTGCTGCATGATGCGGCACGCCGCACATGGGCGCACGCTTGTTGTCACCGCAGGCACGACCTGTCAATGTCAGTTCAAGCTCGCGGGAGACAAGTTCTGCATCTTCAAAAAACAGCTCGTAAAAGTCACCCAAACGGAAAAAGAGCAAACAGCCGGGGTTCTGCCGTTTCAACTCCAGATATTGCTGCATCATCGGCGTAGTAGCTTCAGCCATAAATTGCTCCTTTTCTTTCATGTATCGTGTATTGGTCGCTTGAATGGAAAAATTCTTATCTGCCGCTGCAGCCACCGCAGGTAGCGCAATTGCCGGTGCAGCTTGCTGCTGCGCCCGTGGGGTCGCCGGTGTTGATTGCAGTCTGCAGAATGTTATCTACCTGCTTGAGCACTTCGTTGAATGCGTTCTGAGATTCCATCATCTCTGCGATTTCTGTATTGCCCTGCATCGCATCTTCTGCATCACGCAGTTCCAGTGCGATCTGCTTGAAGCCTTCGGGGTCTTCTTCCTGGGTACCGAATGCTGCGGTCATGGCTTCGTACTTTCTGTGATAGTCCATCACGATGCGAAGTGCCTCTTCGCTTCGTCTTACACCAAGCTGTGCATTCTGCATGCGGATGTATTCGGGGCAGTTTACAAGTTCCTCGGCCAGCTGCTGGCAAACTTCACGTACAACTTCAGTCATGGTAGGTATCTCCTTCTATTTTCAAAAATTTTTAACGATAACAGGTTCGCCGCAGAGCGTGTTGCCCGTAACGGCAGTGATTTTTACGGCGATCACCTGGCCGATATGGTCGCTCGTGCAGGCAAAGTGAACGGTTCTTCCGCATTCACTTCTGCCGACCCAAAACAGCCGATAAAAAGCAATTTGAAATTACGGGCGTACCGAAATTAAAAAAATTCTCGAAAAGTCCGACAAACAATG
>JAGBGW010000193.1 GCA_017935825.1 Clostridia bacterium | reverse complement strand
TTGCTAACCGTCCTCCGGGTCGCTTCATCCGCCACCGGCGGCGCTCCCCTTCGTCCCCCTACGATGGCGTTGGATAATGCCGCACAAAACAAAAAAGCCGAAACGCTGTGTTTCGGCTCTTGCGATTCGATTGTTACGGAAGGTCCATTTCGGATGCCTCGTCCACGGCGACGTAGACGATCTCGTCGGCATAGACCCAGCCAAGTTCGTTGCGTGCGGATTCCTCGACGGAAGCGATGGAGCCTGCCGCTGCGATCTGGGCGGTGAGGGAATCATTGCCTGCGCGCACATCGGCAATCTGTTCATCCAACTGTGCCATGGTTTCCGCCTGCTGACGCAGAGTCTGTTCAGCCTGAACGAACTTCACGGTAAAGAAGATGGCGGCAACCAGTACCAGCAGCACGTAAAAACGCGGCTTGATAATGATCTGTCTTTTTTTAGACACGATGACCCCTCCCCTTTCGTGAAATAATCTGTCCAAACCTGCTCCATCAGACATGTGGTGTTATTTCATATTAGCACAAAACACCCCGTTTTGA
This sequence comes from Clostridia bacterium, assembly GCA_017935825.1. Taxonomy (GTDB): domain Bacteria; phylum Bacillota; class Clostridia; order Christensenellales; family Maliibacteriaceae; genus RGIG9107. The sequence continues at coordinate 1,984 of JAGBGW010000193.1, read as the reverse complement.
AAAGGAAAAAATTGCAAAAAAACGCTTATTTTTCAAGTTTTTTTGAGGTTTTTTCTGCACGTTTTTTCAGCATACCACATATTGTGTTTATACATTTTTCAAGGCACAATCGAACATAAAATCCAATGCCGAAGTGATACAAAAGCGCGCCGCATATTACGGAAAAAACAAGATAAAGGCGCAGCTGTACCCGACCAATATCGCACCAAAGCATCAAAAGGAAGGCACTGCAAAGCAGCACATACAGACAATCCCAAAGCTGCAGGAAGAATGCTTTTTTTGTCCATCGCCGAAAAAAGGCAAATATGTCATACAGCGCTGCGCACAGTGCGCCGCCTGCACACATCAAAAGAAGCACCAGCAGCTGCGTTTGATCCTCCATCAGGAAAACATCCTCGCCAAAAGACTTTTGACATCCCGCTGTTTTTCATACACTGCCGCATCGATCTTTCCGCGGATGATCACCTGCCCAGTTTCCACATCCAGTTTTTGCACGTGCAGCTCTTCTCCATCGATGCGAAGCCGTCCCAGTGTGGTGGAAAGCAGCACGCATGTCTCGTCAAAGCGTTCCACCTCCTGCACACAAGTGACGTGTACAAGTTCCCTCTGCTGCATTGTAAATCCCTGTGCCATGTGTTTTGGTGTATCTTTTTGCATATGAACCCTGCTTTCTTTCCATTTTTATATTTCATATGAAATCAACAGGACAAACATGCACGAAAAACAGATGTAGGGGTGATTCATGAATCGCCCGTCAGCGCAGGCGGTTTATCAAACGTTTAGGGAGGCATAAATACCCAAAGGGCACGCGTGCCTCCCCTACAAAAACGTTGGATAATCCCCCAACTGATCCCCCACAACAAACAAAAACAGACGGCTCGAAGTGAACCGTCTGTCTTTCATGAAATTGACCAACTTAAAACCTTCCCGAAGGGAAGATTTCATCCGATCACAGGATTGGGTTTCATCGCGAAGCGATTTCGCCCGCCGAGGCGGATTTCACTGCAGCTTTGCCGCAGGGAAAGCTGCTCACCTAATGTCCAGCATCATGCTGACACGACCGTCGGCGATGATGTCACGGCGTCTGCCGCCGTAACGGGACCAGACATCGATGAGCCAGGTGTCCTGATCGGTCATGACACCCGAGATGGCATCAAGCCCCATTTGGATGGCTTCGTCCATCAGAAGGTTGAATGCCTCGTCAACGCTCTTGGGGTTCATGTAATTGGTGCCGATCCAAAACGACAGCCGTGCGGAATTGCCCACATAGTCGCGGTATGCCAGCATGCCAAGACCGATGGCGTGGTCGTCCTGCACGATCGCATAGACCTTGGCGCCGTTGCGCTTGGACATAGTGTCGTAGTATTCTTCAAACTCCACCACGCTTCTTGGCGCGCGACCCGAGCGGATCGACTCGATCAACGTTTTATCCGTATTCAAGATCACGATCAGGTCCTCGGCATACTTGCCTTTGGCTTCCTTGAGAACCATACGATCACCTCCTGTTTGCTTTTGTTGTCAATTTGTGCATTATGCACGGCGCAGTTTCTGACCCTGCTTGGTGTCCTCTACCACATAGCCCATGTCCTTCAAAAGATCACGGATGCGGTCGGACTCTGCCCAGTTCTTTGCTGCACGGGCTTCCTTGCGCTGTTCAAGAAGTGCAAGTGCCTCGGGGTCGTCGATCTCAGCTGCACGGGTAAGAAGACCCATGACGCCGCAAAGCTCCATCAGCACTTCCAGTGCGGCTGCTGCATCGCCTGCGGTGGCGGAATCGTTTACCTCGGTATTGACAAGGCGGACCAGCTCGAAGATGACGCCCACTGCATCTGCGGTGTTGAAGTCGTCGTCCATGGCTGCCACAAACTTCTCGCGTGCATTCTTTGCGATCTCAAGGATCTTTTCGCCTGCCTCGCCTGCAGGCAGGTTGCTCTGCATATGCACAAGGTTATCACGGGCAGCATACATGCGCTCAAGTGCGGTG
>JAGBGW010000024.1 GCA_017935825.1 Clostridia bacterium | reverse complement strand
TCATCGGCGGCGGCGACACCAATCCCCTGTACTACGGCAAGATGCCCGACCCCCACAACACCTACTGCTCCCCCATGCGGGACAGAAATGAGATCGCGCTTTGTCTTGCCTTCGTGGCGGAAAACAAGCCCGTATTCGGCATCTGCCGCGGCATGCAGCTGATCAACGTGGCTTTGGGCGGCACACTTCATCAGCACATCGACCACAGAGCCGTGCGCCGTCACGCGCTGCACCTTGCATCGGCAACGCCCCTGATGCCCGAGGCCCACGCGGCGACTTACCATATCAACAGCTATCATCATCAGGCGGTGGATCGCCTGGCACCCAACCTTGTCGCCATCGGTCATGCCTTTGACGGCACCATCGAAGCCTATATGGGCACCACCCACCCCATCCTCGCGGTACAGTGGCACCCCGAGCGGGATGAGATCGACCTTGGGGATGAATTCTTCATTGCCATGAAGAAGATGTTAGAGGTTTAACACCCCCTCAGTCTTTTGCTTCGCAAAAGCCAGCTCCCCCTCTGAAGAGAGGGAGCCTTTTTATTTTACATATAAAGAACGCCTTCCCCTTGAGGGGAAGGTGCCGAGCTATGCGAGGCGGATGAGGTGGACAGTGCATTTTCCACCTCATCACCCGCTTTGCGGGAGCTTCTCCTCAAGGAGAAGCCTTTTTTATTTTGTAAAACAATTCTGCTCAATCGGCGGAAAAGATGGATTTTTCACGCGATAATAGTTTCCATCTACGATGACATATGCACAGTCGCCCCTGTTTTCATAGCAAAATGCTTCTTCACCTTTGACGTCAAACCGATAGACTTCCGCCCCTTCCACGATTTCGGGTTCATCGCAGACAACCAGTTTCAAACCATAAAACCAAGATATGACAGGCAAGGCTGAGCAGTCATTGGGATCGTATTTGTCTGGACCGACCACAAAAGGATACTCCTGTCCCTGCGACCACAGCATGCCTGTAATCTGCCATGTGGGTTCGGGAAACGCATACACTTCACTTGCCTCAAGTTTTCTGCCGCAGGAAGCAAAAGAACACAGAAGCAAAATCGTTAAAAGAACAGCCGTCAGTTTTTTCATAAAAGCATACCTTCTTTCATCCGTTTACCCTCAATACCACGCAAATAATCATTTTGTTACACAAAAAAAGTCTCCCCACCTTTGGTGTATGATTTTTATCCGACGATGGCGGGCGGCAGGTTGCCGCCCCTACAACATTTAACATGCATTTGTAGGGGACGGCTTTCCCGTCCCGCCGTTTGGATTTGATCCAACGGTTGACAAATTCTTTCTGACCATATCAAACTGCGCCGCAGGCGCACCATAACACGCCCAAGGCGTTCATAACTGTAAACTCCAAACTCAAAAAAGCCTCCCCGAAGGGAGGCTTTTTGCTCACAGATAAAGTGCATCAGGTGCTTTTCTTTCAGGCTTTTTCGGGGCGTGGGCAGGGATGCCGACGGCCACGGAGACGCAGACCACATAGTCTTCGGGAAGGCCAAAGTCGCGCAGCACTTCCTCCACGCGGGGATCATCCTGTGTCCAGGGCACCTGATTGACCCAGCAGGTGCCAAGTCCCATGGAGGTGGCGGCATGCATCAGGTTGGACACGGCAAGGGAGCAATCCGCCATGGCGTTGGGATGGGTCTTCTGATTGGCAATGACGATCCACGCAGGGGCATGGAAGAAGCAGCAGTAGTCGTCATTTTGCGCCGCGCGCTTGCCGTTGACCTTGGATTTGTAGGGGTTCTCGCCCAGCACAAGGTCGCGCATGCCATCGCGGACGGCAAGATTCAGCCGATACTTTGCCTCATCGCTTTCCAGCACAAGGAATTTCCAAAACTGGGTGTTGCCGCCGCAGGGCGCCTGCACGGCAGCTTTGAGCAGTTCGTCGATGGTCTCTCTTGTAAGAGGGGTCTTTTCATACTTTCGGATGCTGGTGCGCTCGTACATGTTCTGCATGACAGGATTCATAGTCTTTCCTCCATAAAAATTTGATAACACAATACCCCGAAGTGCAGACCTCGGGGTATTTCTTTCATTTACTGTACGGTATTTTGGTCATCCAAAGGACCTTCACCCTCCGCCGCGGGCACATTGAGGTCTTCTTCGGTGAGTTCTTCTTCCGCAACAGGTTCCTGCTGTCCAAGATCATCCATATCTGCAATGCCGTTTTGCGCATTGGCATCATATGCATCCGCGGAAGGAACGTTGTCTTCCAGACGTTTGACAGTGGTAAAGTCGCTGATGGGCCAGGTCACTGCGATAACGCGGCCGACGATGGCATCTTCTTCGATGGCGCCAATGGAGCGGCTGTCCAAAGAATCCACGCGGTTATCGCCAAAGACCAGATAGCAGCCTTCTTCCACGATCATCTCCTGCATACCGGTGTCATCTGCATTGACCACGTAGGTTTCTTCCAGTGCCTGTCCGTTTACATACACGGTACCTTCGTCGATGGATACCGTATCGCCGGGCAGACCGATAACACGCTTGACATAGTAATTTTCACTGCCGGGGTAGTGGCATACCACGGTATCGAAGCGTTCGATATCGCCGATGGTGTAACCGATCTTATTGACCAGAAGGCGCTGACCGGTATAGAAGGTGGGTTCCATGGAAGACCCCTGCACAAGATAGAAGCTCAAAACATAGGTACGAAGCAGGAACGCCGCACCCACTGCCAGTACAAGCAGCAGGACCCATTCCACCACATTGCGCCAGATGCTCTTTTTTCTCTGTTCCTCGTGGGTGCCGTCCTCTTTTTTTGCACTGTAACCGGGACGGGAATGCTGCGAACGCTGACCCGGATTTTCAGGCTGCTGCAAAGGTGCATCCAGCTGTGCCTGACGGATGACCGCCATGCGTGCAGTCTGCTGGGCGGAGATCACAGGGTCCACGTCCGACTCGCCCATGGAACCGATGACCGCATCCAGATTGATCATACCGGTGTTCATAAAGGCACTTGCATCTTCTTCCTGATAACCCTGTGCGCGAAGTGCTGCCTCGCCTGCCTGACGCATGCGTTCAAGACGGCTTTGCATATCCTGGGAAAGTTCACCTGTCTGTGCATTTGCCGAAGGACGGGAAGCAGGGCGGCCGGGCTGTGCGGCAAGCTGATTTTTCTTTTCAAGCGGTGCTACGGGACGGGCACTGCGGGTATCTGCGGAAGGCTTGTCCTGCGAAGGCTGCACATCCTGCAGATCTGAAAGCTCGTCAAATTTATCTTCCGCCGGCGCTTGTGCAGGACGTTCCGGCGCAGCGTGTGCCGGTGTCTGCGCATAGGCGGATGTACTGCGATCAGGCTCATCAAAGACAGGCTGCTGGGGCGCATAGTTCATGCGGCCGGGCGCTTCCTGCTGCATGGGCGGCTGATACGACGTCCGGGAATAGGAGCTTGTGTAGGCATAGCCCTGTGTCTGACCGTAGGAAGGTCTTGTATAGGCGGGACGGTAATAGGTGTCCTGCGAAGGCTGCGCCGCATAGCCGCGGTAGGCATCCTGACGGGAATATGTACCTGCATCACTGCCGTAGGACGGTGCGGAATACCCCTGTGCACCATAAGGCTCCTGACGAGAAGACGCGGTATATGCATCCTGTCGGTAATCGCGGTAGGATGCCTCCCTTTGGGGTGCAGCATGACGTGCACCATAGCCCTGCGCGTTATAGGAGGGTGCGCCGTAGCTCTGCGTACCGTAGGAGGGACGGGTATAATCACCGCTGCGGTAGCGGTCACGGGCATCATGAACGCGGTCATAACCGTAAGATGCCTGCCTGCTTTGTGCAGAAGACGGATCGCCGCCTGCATATCCTGCATACGAAGAAGACGCATCATAGCCGCGGCGGCTTTGCTGTGCGCCTTGGCGATCCTGCGTTGGTGCGGCATGGTTTGCACTGTAGCGCGCATAGCCGTTTTGCGGATCTGCGTATGCTTCACGCTGCTGTGCTGCAAACTGCGCATCGTAATCCCGCTGCTGCGCACGATATCTGTAGGACATATCGTCGTTACGCCAATCGTTATTCACTGTCTGTTCCCTCTTGTTCTTTCCCGTGACTTAAAACCGTTTTTACTCTTGCAAGAAACTCGCGGCGGGCAAGCGATACCACTCTGCCGCAGGTCTCACAGCGCATTTTCACGTCCGCGCCCTGACGAATCACAAACCAACTGTCGCCGCCGCAGGGATGGGACTTTTTGGTCTTTACAATATCCCCTGCCGCGACACCCCAGTCGCCTTTTAACTTTACTTCGGACATATG
>JAGBGW010000192.1 GCA_017935825.1 Clostridia bacterium | reverse complement strand
GGTGATTTTAGCAATACTGCGACTGCAAGTAGTGAATTAAGTGGTTGTGTGAGATTTGCCAAGAATCCGTTTAGTGAACATTACATCGCTCAATTTGTTCTTTTGGAGAATAATGAACTTCCTGCAACATATTCGACTTACGATAACATTCTTTTGAAAGTTAAAATCGGTGATGTTATTAAAGAATTTGAATTGATTGGTGAAGCTCCAAACGGTAGCTTATTCTTGGGAATTAATGAGTTTGATTATTCTGCAGATTTTCTTTTTGATGAGCTTTATTTAGGATGGGATTTGCCCTGTATAATTTACATTGGAAATTCGCAGTATAATTTTACAATTAAATGTGGTAATTTTGTGGAAGTTTGTGATGCTGAAGGATTTCCTATGGCACCTGCGCAGATGACGGCAAAAGAAGCGGTGGCTGTTTTTGTAGAAGAGAATGCTCCTTATATGGGCGTAGCGATGGACTTTTTTGCAGTAAATGCTGAGCATTTCGAAATTATGAAAAGCGAAGAATTAAGCGAATCGCTTAATGGAAATTTCTTTATGATTTCGCTTGATACATTTGCGCCATATTGGACTATCAATCACTATGGCGAAGGTGTAAAAACGCAAATTGCATATTTGAAATATAATGTATATGGAAGAAGCTTTGAAGCTACAGAATTTACGCATTCGTACACGATCGAAAATGATTTGTTAACAGTGATGGATCCGTATCAGGTTCGAAGATTATCGGAAGATATTTATGTTACGTATGAACAAGACGATGGTGGAAATTATGTTATTCCAGCACATTTGATGATAAGATATGAGGAAAGTGTAACAGGCTCGATGTCTGTGTATGATGAAATGTTACCGCATATTTTGTTAACAATGATTCCTGAAATCCAAGAAAATGTAAATGATTACATTCAATGGTAAAACTGGATACAAAAATACGTGAAATCAGGAAAAGACTTTGCAGTAATGCAGGGTCTTTTTTATTTAAAATAAAAAAGTATAATTTATAGAGAAATAAATATATCTTAAGAAACAAAACCATGGGATATATAGTATTATAGACGTAGAGTATTTTGGGGCGTTTGCTCACATAAGATAATGGGAGGAAAAATCCACCATGAAAGTTCAGAAATTGCTTTGTGTTTTGCTTTGTGCGGTGCTTGTTTTGGGCACGCTTGCAGGCTGTGGGGAAGACGAGCGCAAAGTCTCCGTGCAGCAGGTCGCCATGCTGATGGAAACGCCCATCGCATCCGTCAACCGCTACGGCGGCGTTGTGGTGTCCCAGGAGGAAACGCAGATTTTCAAAAATGAATCCGGCACCATCGCTGAAATGCTGGTGGAGGAGGGAGACCTTGTGCAGGAAGGCGACGTCCTTTTCACCTACGACATGGCGGATATCGAACTGACCATCAAAAAGGCGGAGCTGGAAGTGGAACAGATCGCCAACTCCATCGACGTCTATGCCGAACAGATCGATCAGCTGGAGCGTGAGCGTGAAAGCGCAACCACCACCACCGACCGTCTGTCCTATACCGTGCAGATTCAGGATCTGGAACTGAGCCAGAAGGAAGCCATCTACAACCTTTCCGTCAAAAAGACCGAGCTTGAAACACTGCGTGCCTCTGCCGAAAACAACGAGGTCACCGCGCCCATTACGGGCTACGTGCGCTCCATCAATCTGCAGGGCGGCACCGACGAATACGGTCAGGCACTTCCCACCCTCACCCTTGTGCAAAGCGGCGCTTACCGCATCAAGGGTATGGTCAACGAGCTTAACCGTTATGAACTGATGGAAGGTATGCCCGTCATCATCCGCTCCCGTGTGGATGATTCTGCCATCTGGCGCGGCAGCATCGAGGTCATCCTTTGGGACGAGCCCGAATCCGCAGGCGGTGAAATGTACGGCTATGTGATGGATTCTGCCGTTGCGGAAGGTGAATCCATGACCGATTCCAACAATTATCCTTTCTATATCACGTTGGAAGATACCGAAGGTCTGATGCTGGGTGAGCATGTCTACATCGAGGCAGACTTCGGCCAGGAAGATGACATGCAGGAAATTTGGGTGGATGAAGGCTATGTCTGCCTTGGCGATACTTCCGCCTATATCTGGGTCGCATCCAAAAACAGCACCCTGCAGCAGCGCGAAGTCACCCTGGGCACCCATGATGAGGAACTGGGCCGCTATGTCATTACCGACGGCCTTTCTTTGGAGGACTACATCGCATGGCCCGAAGCTGATTTTGAAGCCGGCATGCCCGTGGTCTACTACGATGCATCTTCTTTTGAAGAGGAATCTTCAGACGAAGTGACCGACGATATGGCGGAAGATGTTCCCATGGAAGACGTCCCCATGGAGGATGTACCCGTGGAAGATACGGGCATCGCCGTGGATGACGTGGCCAACGTCATCGTGGAGGAATAAACCATGCTGATCGATATGAAACAAATCTGCAAGGACTATCCGCAGGGGCACGACGTGGTGCGTGTGCTGCAGGATGTAAATCTGCAGATGGAACAGGGCGATTACCTTGCCATCATGGGTCCTTCGGGCTCGGGCAAGACCACGCTTATGAATATCCTGGGCTTCCTTGACGAACCCACATCCGGCGAATATCTTCTGGACGGCGAATCCTATCAGGGCGCATCGGACAACAAACTTGCCGCCGTGCGCAACAAGCAGATCGGCTTTGTGTTCCAGAATTTCTACCTGCTTCCCAAACTTTCCGCACAGGAAAACGTGGCTTTGCCGCTGCTTTATGCAGGTGTTTCTAAAAAAGAACGCCTTGCCCGTGCCGCAGAAGCCCTTGAAAAAGTGGGACTTTCCGACCGCATGAATTTTGTGGCAGGTCAGCTTTCCGGCGGTCAGTGCCAGCGCGTTGCCATCGCCCGTGCCATCGTCTCCGACCCCAAGCTCCTTTTGGCTGACGAACCCACAGGCGCACTGGATACCGCCAACGGCGCCCAGATCATGGATATTTTCGATACCCTCAACGCGGCAGGCACCTCCATCGTCATGATCACCCATGAACAGGAAGTGGCAGAGTGCGCACACCATATCATGTACATCCGCGACGGCATCCTTTCCAACAGAAGGGAGCGTGGCACAAGATGAAAAACAAGGCAAAGAAGATCATCGCCATCGTCTTGGCTTGCGTTTTGGTTATAGGCGGCGGCATCACCGCGCTGTACTTTGCAGGAAAATCCCGCGGTACGGTCAACGTATTTTCCGTGTCCAACATGGCAATGACCGAATACTGGGGCGATGCCAACGAGACCGAGGGCGTGGTACGCTACGACAACATGCAGGCGGTGTATTTGTCCGAAACCCAGATCATCACAGGCGTTCATGTGACCGAAGGTCAGCATGTAAGCGCAGGGGATGTGCTGTTCACCTTCGACACCACGCTCACCGACATCCAGCTGCAGAGAAAAGAACTTGCCATCGATAAACTGGATGTGGAAATGCGCCGCTGCCGCGAGCGCCTGCAGGAGCTGAACAACATGAAACCCTATGTGCCGCCCGTGGTCACTCCCGAAGAAGAGGAGCCAGAGCGCACACCCATCGACGATAGCCTTTTCCCTTATCTTCTGGAAGAGACCGACGGCACGCTGGAAAATCCCTACATCGTCATTTGCAAAGCGGACGAAAACGGGGAAGATCATATGGAATACACCCAAAGCCTGATCACCGCCTTTTTGGGCGGACGTGAGCAGTGCTGGGTGGTGTTCCAGACAAGAGAAGAGAATTCCCTGGAAGGACAAGTGCTCAACCAGTGGGCAATGACCTTCAAAAATACCGAAGGTGAGCTGTCTTTTTCCATGATCGATGCCGAGGCGATCCTGCCCGAAGCGCCCGAGGAGGAAGAAGAACAGGAGCCTGTGGATGATTCCTCCGGATTCACTGCACTTGAAATTGCAGAAATGAAACGGGAAGTCAACCGCAGCCTGAAGGATATGGACATTCAGATGCGCATCGAAAAGGTGGAACTGGAACGCATGCGCATGGAACTTGAAACAGGACAGATCACCGCCCAGTTTGATGGTGTCATCGTCACCGTAAACGATGAGGAAACCGCCCGTCAGGCAGGCGAACCCTTGATCGTACTTTCCGGCGGCGGTGGTTTCTACGTGGACTGCACCGTCAGCGAACTGAACCTGAAAGACCTGTCCGTCGGGCAAATGGTGGAAGTCAATTCCTGGCAGACGGGCGAAATCCTGCAGGGTGAGATCGTGGAGATCGGCGATATGCCCGCCACGCAGAACGCCTATTACTACGGACCCGGCAACACCAACGTGTCCCTTTATCCCGTCACTGTGCGCATCGGCGACGATGTGATGCTGCAGGAATACGAGTGGGTATCGGTGAGCCTTACCCCCGCAACGCTGCAGCAGGATTCCGGCTTCTACCTTGAAAACAGCTTCCTTCGCACCGAAAACGGCAGAAGCTACGTCTACGTCATGGACGAGGAAGGCATTCTTCGACAGCGCTACGTCAAAACAGGCGCCAACCTTTGGGGTAGCTACACCAAAATTCTGGACGGTCTGACGCTGGAAGAATGCATTGCATTCCCTTATGGAAGAAGCGTCCGCGACGGCGCAAAAGCACAAGAGGCGGATATTTCCGTGCTCTACGAAAGCATGTATTAAGGAGGGACTTTTATGAAAGAAAATATCGTACTGTCCTTCCAGAGCGTCTGGGCACATAAGCTGCGTTCGTTCCTGACCATGCTTGGCATCATCATCGGCATTGCCTCCATCATCACCATCGTCTCTGCCATCAAAGGCACCAACGAGCAGATCAAGGAAAACCTGATCGGTGCAGGCAACAACGCCGTTGTGGTACAGCTGTATCAGGAAGAATACCCCATGGAATTCTCCTATTCCGAGCCGCCTGCAGGCGTGCGCGCCGTGGATGAAGTAACAAGAAATACGCTGGAGCAAATCGATGGTGCGGATAAGGCATCCGTGTTCCGCACCCGTGGCTACAGCGAAGGTGTGTTCTATCAGAACACCGCTTTCAACGGCAGCATTTCGGGCATCGACACCCATTACTTTGACCTGTACGACTACCACATCCTCTATGGTAAAAGCTTTACGCAGGAGGATTTTGATTCCGCAGGCAAGTTTGCCGTGCTGGACACCCGTGCCGCAAGCACCATCTTCGGCGGTAAAAATCCCATTGGCTGCGTGATCGAAATTGCCAAAGAACCCTTCACCGTCATCGGCGTGGTGGAGCCTTCCAACAAGTTCGAGCCCACCATCAATAATCTCAACGATTATTATATGTATGCCGATACAAGCGCAGGGCATATCTTCATCACCGATTCCGCATGGCAGATCGTCTATGGCTTCGATGAACCCCAGTGCGTTGCCATCCGCGCAAAGACCACCGACGATATGACCCGTGTTTCCCAAAAGGCAGGGGAGATTCTGACAGAACGGCTCATCGATCCCTTTGCACAGGAAAATATGATGCTGTCCTATCGCGGTCGTGACCTTCTGGAAGATGCACAGCAGCTGCAGCAGATCACCACCTCCACCAGCCGCCAGCTTGTGTGGATCGCAAGCATCTCGCTTCTTGTGGGCGGCATCGGCGTTATGAACATCATGCTGGTCTCTGTCACCGAGCGAACCCGTGAGATCGGTTTGAAAAAAGCCATCGGCGCAAGGAGAAGAAGGATTCTTGGTCAGTTCTTAACGGAAGCCGCAGTTCTAACCAGCATCGGCGGCATCCTTGGCGTGGCGGCAGGTCTTCTGCTTGCAAAGCTCATCAGTAAGTTTATGGGCACACCCTCTGCCATCAGCGTCCCTGCGATCTTACTTGCCACGCTGTTTTCCGTGGTGATCGGTCTTGTCTTTGGCCTTCTGCCTGCCGTCAAGGCCTCCAAACTCAACCCCATCGACGCCCTTCGAAGAGAATAAAAACAAAAAGACTCTTTGCATCTGCAAAGGGTCTTTTTGTATGGTTAATATCTGACGCCATCGTAGGGCGGGGGCTTGCTCCCGCCGCCGTGCAATGCGATGGAAAGAACCAATATCCTATGAGCGTCCATCTTTGCCCCCCGTAGGGGCAGGATTCATCCTGCCCTAAAACCAACGCTCCGTAGGGCGGTAGGGTATGCTCCCGCCGCGAATGTTGGCTTGAGAGCTTATAGCAGGACAGAAAATCAAAGATAGGGAAGCACTGCAAAGAGGAAATCACCGCGGGGACACCTCATCCGCCTCACAAGTTCGGCACCTTCCCCTCAAGGGGAAGGCTTGCAAGCGATTGATCTAATATGTGTAGTAAAGAAAATGTATAAAGGCTTCCCTTGCGGGAAAGTCGTCTGCACAGCAGACAGATGCGGTGGAAACGCCGGTATTTAAGTCAAGTCAGACGCGCTTGATAACATCCCGCCGTCCCAAACCCTTAACGCGATCTGAATCGTTCAAACAAAAAATCATTGAAAAATAAAACACATATATAGTATAATTGAATCATACAGACAGAGCAGAATCACGCATATCCGTTGACAAGGGGAGATACGGTATGTGCTGTTTTGCGTTTGTTTGTTATTTGACGTTTGATGATCGAACCTCAGCGCCGTTTTTTAGGAAACGGGGGAGGCAAATGCAAGCCGCGAAGCGGCGAGGATTTGCCGACCATGCTGAACAAGCATCAAGCGCGACCATGCTGAACAAGCATCAAGCGCGACCATGCTGAACAAGCATCAAGCGCGACCATGCTGAACAAGC
>JAGBGW010000191.1 GCA_017935825.1 Clostridia bacterium | reverse complement strand
CAGGCAGATAAAACGAACCACGATGGCGAGACGGAAGTGCGCGGTGCCAAGCCTGCTACAGAGAATGAATCCGGCTACACCGGTGATACCTACTGTCTTGGCTGCGAGGAAATGATCAAGAAGGGTGAGCTGATCCCCGCCTTGCACGATCATGACTACGGTGAGGATTGGGAAACCGATGAGCAATCCCATTGGCACGAGTGCACATGCGGCGTTGCTGCGGACAAAGGCGACCATGTAGGCGGCGAAGCCAATTGCCATGAACGGGCGGTATGTGATACCTGCGGCAAAGCCTATGGTCGGGCAGATAAAACGAACCACGATGGCGAGACGGAAGTGCGCGGTGCCAAGCCTGCAACGGAGTATGAAGATGGTTACACCGGTGACACTTACTGCCTGGGCTGCAATGAAAAGATCGCCGAGGGGGAAGTCATTCCCGCACTGCATCAGCATAGCTTCGGCAGCACGTGGGAAAGGGATGAGGATTCTCACTGGCACGCATGTAAGTGCAGTGCGCAAAGCGATTTTGCAGCGCATACTTACGTAAACGGCATTTGCTCCGTCTGCGGTCATATCCAACGCGGCGGTGCGGCGGATGTTCCCAAAACCTCGGATACCTTCCGCTATGGTCTTTGGGCAGTACATCTGCTGCTGAGCCTGAGCGCACTGGCGTGTGTCCTTTGCATCAGAAAGCGTTCCAAAGCATAATACGAAAAGAAAAAAACGTCTGTGCAAACATGTACAGACGTTTTTTATTTAACTTCCTGTTCCAAATCGCGGAACAATTCGCTGTGAAAAAATTCTTCAATAGTGATGCCCAATCCATCGCAAAGTTTTTTGATTGTGGAAACGGTCGCACTGTTATTACGTCCACTGACGATATTGTTAACGGTGGATTGCGTTACACCACTGATAGAACAAAGCTTGTTAATAGAAAGATTATATTCACTGCACAATTCCAAAATACGAGCTTTAACGGCTTCGCCAACATTCATGGGTATCACCTCGTTTCTAATCCAAAGGATACCCATTTCATATTGAAAAGATTAACCCTTTTGAGTTAAAATAACTCAAAAGGGGTGATGAAACTGTGGGGGGAAAATGTTGCTTTTTTATCGGACATAGAGAAGCAGATGAAAGCCTGTATGTATCATTAGAAAAAACGATTGAACGACATATTACACAATATGGTGTAACAATATTTATTGTTGGTGGGTATGGCGGCTTTGACCGCTTGGCATCACGGATACTTGTGGAATTGAAGAAAAAATATCCTTCTATTCAGCTGTTTCGTTTGTTGGTATATCATCCCGGTGAACGACCGATTAAAACTCCGAAGGGTTTTGACGGTACAATTTATCCTCCCGATATGGAGCGTGTGCCTAGAAAAGCTGCAATCATCAGAGCGAATCGATACATGGTCGATCATGCGGATTATTTGATTGCATATGCCTGGCATTCGGCAAGCAATGCACGAAATCTGTTGGAATATGCATGTAGACGAGCAAAATCAGGAAAGCTAAACGTGATGAATCTCTATGAAGAAGAATAAGCCCGTCTGTGTTATATACACAGACGGGTTTTATGTTTATTCCGCGCAAACTTCTTTGATGACTTCGATGGCCTGTGCCAGTGTTTCCATGGGGATGTTCAGTGCGGGCAGGAGGCGGACTTTGTCCTTTGCCGTCAGGCACATCACACCGCGTGCGAGGCAGGCGTTGACCACATCGCGGGCAGGTTTTTCTGTCTTGATGCCGATCATAAGACCAAGACCCGATACGCTTTCCACACCCTTTGCACCGTTGAGTGCGGCAAAGATATAGTCGCTCTTTTTCTGTACTTCTGTAAGGAAGGCATCGTCCAGACGCTGGATGACGGAAAGTGCACCTGCGCTGCAGACGGGATTGCCGCCGTAGGTGGAGCCGTGATCGCCTGCGGACAGGACATTTTGCACCTTCTCGCTCATCAGCGTGGCGCCGATGGGCAGACCGCCGCCCAAGCCCTTTGCGGTGGAGACGATGTCGGGGCAGATACCAAAGTGCATGTAGCTGTAAAGCTTGCCCGTTCTGCCGTTGCCGGTCTGCACCTCATCGATGATCAGGGGGATATCCTGCTCAGATGCGATCTTTGCACATTCTTTGATGTAGGCTTCATCCAGAGGATTGACACCGCCTTCACCCTGCACGATCTCGATCATGATGCCTGCGGTTTTTTCATCCACAGCTGCGTGAAGCGCTTCGATATCGTTGGCATCCACGTGGATGAACCCCTTCGTCAGCGGCAGGAAATCGTGATGGAAATGATCCTGTCCCGTCGCCGCCAGCGTGGTCAGCGTTCTTCCGTGGAAGCTCATGTTCAAGGTGATGATGTTGAAGCAATCCGCACCCTTTTTCTGTGCAGAGTACTTTCTTGCCACCTTGATGGCACACTCGTTTGCCTCTGCACCTGAGTTGGAGAAGAAGACCTTCTTCATCCCCGTCTTTTCGCACAGTGCCTTTGCAAGCTGTGCGCAAGGCTCGGTGTAGTACAAATTGGAGGTGTGCTGCAGTTTTCCAAGCTGAGCAGTGACCGCATTCATCCACACGTCGTCGCAGTAGCCGAAGGCCGTCACGCCGATGCCGGAACCTAAATCAATATAAGACTTGCCGTGGATGTCCAGCGCAATGCTGCCTTTGCCATCCACCAGCTCCACGGGGAAGCGCCCGTAGGTGCCTGCCACGTAAGTTTGATCCATTTGCATGAAGCTGTTCATATTCAATACCTCAACCTTTGGTAACCATGGTGCCTGCGCCCTCGTCGGTGAGCAGTTCCATCAAAATCGAGTGGGGGATGCGGCCGTCCATGATGACCACATTGTCCACGCCTGCGTTCAAAGCCTCGATGCAGCAGTCCACCTTGGGGATCATGCCGCCGGAAATGACACCGCTTTGTTTCAATTCCTCTGCGTGGCTGATGGTGATCTGGGGGATCAGGGATTCGGGATCGTCCTTATCAATCATCACGCCTGCGATGTCGGTCATCATAATCATGCGCTCGGCATGCAGCGCACCTGCGATGTAAGCCGCCGCCGTGTCGCCGTTGATGTTGTAAACATTGCCCTGCTGGTCGCTTGCCACGGTGGAAAGCACAGGGATGTAATTGTGCGCCAACAGATCCAGGATCGGCTGGGTGCGCACGCGGGTCACGTTGCCCACGAAGCCCAATGCCTCGTCCTTCATCTCCGCTTCCAGAATTCCGCCGTCGATGCCCGAAAGACCCACCGCATGACCGCCCTTGGTCTGCAGAAGATTTACAAGATCCTTGTTGACCTTGCCTGCCAGTACCATCTGTACGATGTCCACGGTCTCCTTGTCGGTGACACGCAGACCGTTCACAAACTGTGCCTGCTTGCCCACTTTGTGCATCAGCTCGTTGATCTCGGGACCGCCGCCGTGCACCAGCACCACTTTCACACCGATCAGCCAAAGAAGGACGATATCCTCCATGACCTGTTCTTTCAGTTTGGGGTCGGTCATGGCGTTGCCGCCGTACTTGACCACCACGCATTTGCCGCTGTACTTCTTAATATAAGGAAGCGCTGCGGTGAGCACTTCCGCACGCTGTGCGTTGGTAAATTCCATATCCATCATCGTTTCGTCCTCCTGTCAGGTACGCCATCAGGTGCGATAGTCGCCGTTGATCTTGACGTAATCGTAGGTCAGGTCGCAGCCCCATGCGGTGGCACCGTAAGCGCCGTCGCCAAGGGATACGAGAATTTCGATGTTCTTCTCTAAAAGAATGGTCTTGGCGCGTTCTTCGGAGAATGCCACACCTGCGCCGTTTTCGCAGACCGTGATCTGTCCCTGGGGCGAGCAGAAGGTGACGGAGATCTTGTTTACATCCACGTCCGCACCGGAGTAACCGATGGCGCAAAGGATTCTGCCCCAGTTGGCATCGGCGCCAAACATGGCGGCTTTGAGAAGCGAGGAGCAAACCACGGACTTTGCGGCGATCTTGGCTGCCTCGAGGGTGTCAGCGCCGCTGGTGATGCACTCGATCATCTTGGTTGCGCCTTCGCCGTCGCCTGCGATCATCTTGCACAGATTGACGTTGATGGTGTTGAGCACCTTCATGAAGGTGTCGAAATCTTCGCCGTCCTCTTCGATCATAGTGTTGCCCGCCATGCCGTTGGCAAGCACGGTGACCATGTCGTTGGTGGAGGTGTCGCCGTCCACGGAGAGCATGTTGAACGTGGTGGCAATATCGCTGGACAGTGCCTTTTGCAGCATCTTGGGGGAAATGGCTGCATCGGTGGTGATGAATACCAGCATCGTCGCCATGTTGGGGTGGATCATGCCGCTGCCCTTGGCGATGCCGCCCATGTGGCAGACTTTGCCGTCCAGCTCAAATTCCAAAGCGATCTGCTTGGCGTAAGTGTCGGTGGTCATGATCGCGTTGGAAGCATTCATGCTGCCGGTGTAGGAAAGACCCTCACACAGCGCATCCATGCCGTTTGCGATGGGGGTGATGTCAAGCGGCTGACCGATGACACCGGTGGATGCAACTACCACATCGGAGGAAGAAATGCCCGTATGCTGTTCCACCAGATCGCACATGGCCTCGGCGATCTCGATGCCGTTGGCGTTGCAGGTGTTGGCGTTGCCGCTGTTGCAGATCACAGCCTGTGCGTAGCCGTTGGCAATGTTCTTCTTGGTCACGGCAATGGGAGCGCCCTTGACCAGATTGACGGTGTAGACTGCCGCCGCTGCTGCAGGTACGTCGCTGATGATCAGCGCAAGGTCCTTCTTGGAGTGGTTCTTTCTGATACCGCAGTGGATGCCGTTTGCCTTAAAACCCTTTGCAGCGCAGATGCCGCCATCGATCATTTTCATATTTCAAATCTCCTTTTATTTCAAATTCAGTCCCGTGGTCTCGTCCACGCCCAGGATAATGTTCATGTTTTGAATTGCCGCGCCGCTTGCGCCCTTGCCCAGGTTGTCAAAAACCGCCGTCACCATGGTCTGCATTTCGTGACCGCTGACTACGATGCGCATGGTGTCAAGTCCTGCGTAGGTGGAAGCGTAGATCACGCTCTCGTCGCCGCCAAGGGGTGATACGGAAATCAGCTTTTGCCCTTCGTAGTGGGCAGAGAGGATATCATGTACCGCATGGCAGTCGGCCTGCAGCAGGATCGTCGTCGCCATGCCTGCGTAGAAGTCGCCGAGAATGGGGGAGAACAGCGGCGCCTGTTCCAAACCGCAGATCTTCTGCATCTCGGGCAGGTGCTTATGCATCAGGTTCGTGCCGTAGATGCGGTGACTTTCGTGGCGCACGTCGCGATTCTCATCTTCGTATTCTGCGATCAGGCTTTTGCCGCCGCCGGAGTAGCCCGTAAGAGAATAGGCAGTGACGATGTCGCTTTTTTGGATGATGCCGTTTTGTACCAGCGGATATACCGATGCGATAAAGCCGCTTGCGTGACAGCCGGGGTTTGCGATGCGGGAGGCGTTTGCGATTTTTTCCCGATGCGCATCGGAAAGCTCGCTGAAGCCGTATGCCCAATCGTCGTTGGTCCTGTGGGTGGTGGAGGTGTCGATGATCTTCACCTTGGGGTTTTTCACCATCGCCGCCGCCTCTTTTGCCGCCGCATCGGGCAGGCAAAGGAATGCGATGTCCGCCGCATTGATCGCCTCGCATCGAACCGCAGCATCCTTTCGGCTTTCCTCAGGCAGGCGGATCAGTTCAAGATCGGATCGCTTTTCCAGACGCTCCCAAATGCGAAGCCCCGTGGTCCCTGCACTGCCGTCGATGAATACCTGTGTCATGCTGCTGTCACTCCTTTGCGGAATTGCTATGCGACGGTGAATATTTATCCTGTTCTTTAGAATAATATTCCGTCTATGTTTGGAATTATACGCATAATATGCAGGATTGTCAATAATATTTTTAAATGTATACACAATATCAGAAAATAATGCAAAAATATGCGCATTTCACTGCCGAAAGGTTATGGTATAATAGGTCAAAGGAGATTCCACCATGGATAAACAACAGATTTATGCGTATTTGAACGAGAATAACATTTGGTACGAAGCCATGGAGCATGCGGCGGTGTACAACATGCAGCAGGTGGCGCAGCTTACGCTGCCCCATCCGAATGCGGAGGCGAAGAACCTTTTTGTCCGCGATGATAAAAAGCGCAATTATTACATGCTCACCGTCTGCGGCGATAAGCGCGTGAATTTGAAAAGCTTTCGCAAAGCCCATAACACCCGTCCGCTGACCTTTGCTTCTTCACAGGATTTGGAAGAACTTTTGCAGCTGACCCCCGGCGCCGTCACGCCCCTTGGTCTGCTCAACGATGCATCCCATCGCGTGCAGCTGTTCCTCGATGCAGACTTCCTGTCGGACGAGGGACTCATCGGCGTGCATCCCAACGACAATACCGCCAGCATCTGGCTGAAAACCACGGATCTGATCGCCATCCTGCGCGCGCACGCAAGCTGTGTGCAGGTGGTGCAATTTTAATAGGAAGGAAATGGATATCATGCGTGCCGTACAACAGTTACCCCAAGGTTATGTGCGTATTTTGAGCATTGATCTGCAAAAGGAAAAAAAGCTTTTCCTCACCATCAATCTGATCGGTCTTGCCATCATGGCAGTGCTGACCATCCCCATGCTGTTTTTGGTGCCCATATCCGCGCTGTTTGATATGTCAAACGGCCTGGGACCGTACTTTGTGCGGTTTGTATCGCTCTTGGTGCTGATCGTGGTCTATATGGTGCTGCATGAACTTGTCCACGGCATCACCATGAAGCTTTGCGGCACGAAACGCGTCAAATATGGCTTCACAGGCGCCTATGCATTTGCAGGCAGCGACGATTATTATGATAAGAAAAGCTATATCATCATCGCCCTTGCGCCCGTCATCCTTTGGGGAATCGTCCTTGCCATCGTCACGCCGCTTGTTCCCACCCCCTGGTTCTGGGTGGTGTATTTCATCCAGATCTGCAATCTGTCAGGCGCCGCAGGTGACCTGTACGTCACAGTGAAATTCGCCCGCCTCCCCGCCGATATCCTCGTCAAAGACGACGGTGTTCGGATGAACGTGTTCAGCCGGCAGCAATAAACGCCAAATAAAAAAGGCTTCTCCTTGAGGAGAAGCTCCTGCGAAGCAGGTGATGAGGTGGAAATGCGTGAACAGCTCATCCGTCAGCTTGCGTTGCCGCCTTCCCCCAAGGGGAAGGCTTGCCTGCTGTTGTGTAGGGGACGGGTTTCCCGTCCCGAAATAGATTTTGGTTGACATTGTAAATGTAATTTGATACGTTTTCTCTAAAGGTAATCGATTTTGATATCGATAGGAGAGGCATGAATATGGCAAACCAGTTTTTGACCAATTATACGGAAACGACATTTTTAGAGAAAATCAAAGAGAATTTACGTCGTTGTAATCGCTTTGATTTTTCTGTCAGTTTTATCAAAAAAGCTGGACTTGTGCTTTTGATGCATGATATTGAAGCGGCTGTTGCACGTGGTGCAAGGGGAAGAATTATTACATCTACCTATCAGAACTTCACGGATATTGAATCCATCAGAAGCTTTTTTGCTTTGCAAAATAAATATGATAATTTTGAATGCCACTTGGATTATGAGTGTTTCCATGATAGCCACTATACAACATTAGGGTATCATTCCAAGGGATATCTGTTTGCCTTTGACGACTATGTAGAGGTTATCGTTGGTTCATCTAACATTACGCGATATGCACTGCTGAAGAATATCGAATGGGATGTGGTGGTTCGAGAAGAAACACCCAATGTATATCAACAGGCAATGCAGGAATTTGAAGATAAATGGGCTGCAACGCACTTACTTAATGCAGATATTATTAATTTGTACTCCAACAAGCTCAATTTTGCCATTGAGCGTTGGGATATGGATTATGATTTTTCTGTCAGCAGACATAAGCCCAACTTTATGCAGCGAAAAGCATTAAAGGAACTCAATCGCTATCGTGCAGTTGGCACAAGCCGCGCATTGGTGGTTGCAGCTGCAGGTAGTGGTAAAACATACCTTGCAGCGTTTGATGCACTGAACTTTGATCCGAAACGTCTCTTGTATATTGTGCATGAGGGTTCTATTCTGAAAAAATCGTTGGAAACATTTGCAGATGTATTTGGTAACGATGTGACCTATGGTATTTTCAGCGGTGAACACAAAGAATTGGATGCGGATTTTGTTTTTGCTACCAATATTACCATGTGTAAATCATTGGAGTTGTTTGCAAAAGACGAGTTTGATTACATTATCATCGATGAATGCCACCACGCAACCGCGCAAACCTATAAGCAAATCATGGCATATTTTGAACCAGAGTTTTTGCTTGGTTTGACGGCTACGCCAGAGCGTAGGGATAATCAAGACGTCTTTGAAATGTTT
>JAGBGW010000190.1 GCA_017935825.1 Clostridia bacterium | reverse complement strand
CGCCGTGCATCAGTGCAAGGCGGCAGCTGCGGCCATTGGTGAAGCGGACAATATGCTCCACAAGCTTTTGCAGTCCGCGCTGTTTGTTCTTCAAAATGGAGACGGTGTAATAGACACCCTCCTCATTGCAGGAGATGATGGGCTTCAGTTTCAGTGCACTGCCCACGATGCCCGTCACGCGGCCGATGCGACCGCCTGCCACAAGGTAGTCCAGAACATCCATGTAGTAGAAGATTTTGGAGTTTTCGCGGTTGAATTCCAACGCTTTTACGATTTGGGTAAAGCTTTTGCCTTGTTCTGCCAGCTGTGCGGCGTAGGATGCGAACACGCCTGCGCCGATGGAGATATTGCGGGTGTCAAAGGCGTAGCACTCCATGTCTTCCACCTGAGAAAGGGCAGCGCAGACGGTGTTGTAGGTGCCTGAAAGTCCGCTGGAAATACAGATGGCGATGATCTGATCGTAGCCCTCGGCGCGAATGCGTTCCACTTCATCCAGCACTTCCTGTATGTTGGGCGTGGAGGTCTTGGGAATTTGGGCAGGGAATCGATCGTATATGTCGCGGGGCTGAATATCCACATTGTCGGTGAAGGTACCATCGGGATAGGTGATCTTCAGCGGCAGGACGTGAATATTGTATTTTTCGCGGTCGGATGCAAATACATCACAGCCGGAATCGGTCAAAACAGCAATGCGCGACATAAGTTTTCATCTCCAATATAGTTTTTAATAACAGATAATATTGTATCGCGAATTGTGTTGTGGTACAATTTACAAACAGACAGTTATTGTCACAACCTTATGAAACGTGGTGAACCCCATGTCGGAACAACTGAAATCTGCCAGCGATTTTGTCAAGCGCTGCTTTGGTCAGGCGCTGATGCTGCTGATGCGCGATAAAAAATTAAATTCCATTTCCGTCACGGATATTGCCGCCAAGGCAGGCATTTCCCGTATGACGTATTACCGTAATTTTGCATCCAAAGAACATGTGCTTCGCACCTATATGCAGATTCTGGCAAAGGACTATGCGCAATCCTTGGCAGGGCAGGGCGCACCCCACCGTGATCGCACCCACATTCTGCAGGCGGTGCAGTGTTTCCGTGAGAATCTTGACTTTGTCACCTGTCTTGAGCAGGAGGGCTTAAGCAATATTCTTCTGGAGGGCATTTCCGATTTTCTCATGGAATGCAAAGAAGATGCCAAGGCGAATTTTGAGCGCGCCTGTGCACTGCAGTATTACGCAGGTGCCCTGTACAATGTTTGTATGTACTGGTATCGCTCGGGTATGGAAAAGACGGAGCAAGAAGTGGCGGATGCCATCATGCTTGCCATGCGGCAGGAATGCGGAACTTAAAAATTGGCATGAAAAAAGCTGTGATGAAGTTTCATCACAGCTTTTGGTTTTTTAAATCAGAAGTTCAGGATCATGTCGTTCAGCTTTTCCACCGTACCTGCGCCGATGGTCAAAATCAGGTCGCCTTCGCGGCCGTTTTCCACCACGTACTTTGCGATGTTTTCAAAGCTGCCAAGATAGTGTGCTTCCTTGCCGTGGGCTTGGAGTGCTTCCACCAGATCCTGCGGATGGATGGTGCCGGGGTTTGCCTCGCGTGCTGCGTAGATGTCGGTGACGATGGTCACATCCGCCACATCAAATGCGGTGGAAAATGCATCAAACAGCTTGATCAGACGGGAATAGGTGTGGGGCTGGAAGATCGCCACGATACGGCCGGGCTTCTGCAGTGCTGCCGTGTCGAGCAGTGCGCGGATCTCGCTGGGATGATGTGCATAGTCGTGGACGATGCGCATGCCGTTTTTCTCGCCGCACTCGTCAAAACGTCTGTCCGCACCGTGGCAGACGGAAAGACCTGCCTGCATGGCCTTGGCATCCACGCCGCAGATGTGAACTGCTGCGATGGCGCAAAGTGCGTTCAATACATTGTGACGGCCGGGCACGCGAAGTGCGAAGCGGCTGAAGAATTCTCCTTTATAATAGGCATCGAATACGCCGCAGCCTGCTGCGTTAAATTCGATATTGTCTACAAACCAGTCGGCATTTTTATCTTTGAGAGAGGCGGTCACGCGGTTGCAGGAAACAGTATCCAGTACCTGCATGCAGCGTGCATCATCTGCATTGACGATCAGCGTGCCATCTTCGGGAAGAAGTGCCGCATAGCGGGTGAAAGCCTGCTGGATATGGTCGATATCGCGGAAATAATCCAGATGATCGTTGTCGATGTTCAGGATAATGCCGATGGTGGGGGAGAACTTCAAAAAGCTTTCCACATACTCGCAGGCTTCGGTGATGAAGATATCGCCTTTGCCGCTTTTGGTGCTGCCGTCGATCAGGTCAAGACGACCGCCGATATGGATGGTGGGGTCAACACCCGAAAGCTCCAGCATGGCGGATGCAAGGGAAGTGGTGGTGGTTTTGCCGTGGGTACCGGATACGCCGATGGCGATCTTGTACTGTGCCATGATCTGACCAAGCAAAATTGCGCGCTCGATGACGGGCAGGTTTTTCTGTCGTGCCGCCATCATCTCGGGGTTATCTTCGTGTACAGCCGCGGTGTTGACGACGATCGTCGCACCTTCGATATTTTTTGCATCGTGACCGATATATACTTTTGCACCACGGGCGCGAAGGTCGTCCAGTGCTTTGGAATCTGCAATGTCCGAGCCGCTGACACGGTATCCTTTCTCCAAAAGAATGGATGCAAGGCCGTTCATGGAAGAACCGCCGATACCGATCATATGCACCTGTCCGTCAAGATGCTTGCTGATATGCTCCATAAATTCGTTCCAACTCGATTCTGTGATAAGTTTTGACAATATTTGCGTACGCAAATATTCAATTTATTATACTTGATTTCTGCAAAAGGAACAATGCTAAATTTTATTGTAAGAAAAAATAAAAAAGTTCGGATTTTTTTAATAAACCCACTGGAAAATCGGTGAAAACTGAATTATAATGAGAAAGTTCATAACGAACGTTCGATTATTTCCGACTGGAGCAAAGTGCAATGAAACGAAACGAACGGATTGCGGCAATGACCCGCATCCTGACCGAGAATCCCAATCAGATCTATACGCTGACCTACTTCGCCGATTTGTTCGAGTCGGCAAAATCCACCATTAGCGAAGACCTTGTCATCATGCGCGAGGTATTCGATTATTTTGAACTTGGACAATTTGTCACCGTTACCGGTGCAGCCGGCGGCGTGAAATTTTTGCCCATCCCGGGTAAAAAACAGGGATTTGAATTCGTTCGGAATCTTTGCAGAAAGCTCAGTGAGCCTGAACGTGTGCTCCCCGGCGGTTTTTTGTATATGAGCGATGTGCTGGCTGACCCGGGTACGGTTCAGCGTATGGGCGAGCTTCTTGCGGCACAGTTTGTGCGCCAGCAGCCCGACTTTGTTCTGACCATCGAGACACGCGGTATTCCCGTGGCATTGATGACCGCCCGTGCACTTGGCGTACCGCTTGTTGTGGCACGTCGTGATACCCGTGCGCTGGAAGGTTCCCTTGTGACCATCAGCTATATGTCCGGTTCCGGTAAGATGGAAATGATGTCCCTTGCCCGCCGCGCTGTCAGCGAAGGTCAGCGTGCGCTGATCATTGACGACTTCATGCATGCAGGCGGCAGTGCAAAGGGTCTTGCAGACCTGATGCGCGAATTCTCCGTCAGCGTTGTAGGTACCGGCATTGTCATGTCCATGTCCAATCCGCAGCGCAAAATGGTGGATAACTACGTAAGCCTGATGCAGATGCACGAACTTTCCGACGGCACGCTGCGCGTGGAACCTGCACCCTGGCTTCTTGGCTAAGCGATATGAAGGAGTAAATCATGCAAGTACAAACCGTATTGATGGCTGCGGGCGAAGGTACCCGTATGCGTTCTGATATCAGCAAGGTACTGCACAAAGTCTGCGGCAGAACCCTGCTTGACTGGTCCATGGCGGCAGCCCCCGAAAGCCCCTGCAAGCCCATCGTCATCGTCGGCAGAAATGAAGCTGCCGTGCGTGCAACCTATGGCGACAAGATCGTCTATGCCGTGCAGAAGGAGCGCCTTGGCACGGGTCATGCCGTTATGATGGCAGAAGATCAGATTCGTGCAAGCGAATCCGATGCAGTGCTTATCATCGCAGGTGATATGCCCATGTACCGTCCCGAGACCTTTGAAAAGCTTTGCGAAGGCGTACTCAGTGGTCGCTGCGATGCAGCAGTTCTGACCTGCATCCTGGAAGACCCCACCGGCTATGGCCGCATCATCCGTGACGAAAACGGTCACGTGGTGGGTGTTGTGGAACAGAAGGATGCAAAGCCTGAGCAGCTGGCGATCAAAGAAACCAACGTATCGGGCTACTGCGTCAAGCGCGACCTTCTTCTTGATGCACTTGGCCGCCTGACCAACGAAAACGCACAGCATGAGTACTACATCACCGACATCGTGGGCATCCTTGTCTCCGACGGCCGTGTGGTGGAACCCTGTGTGGCAGAGGACCCCATCGAGTGCATCGGCATCAACGACCGCGTGCAGCTGGCACAGGCTGAGCGCGAGATGCGTGCAAGAATCAACGACCGCATCATGAGAAGCGGCGTGACCTTGATCGATCCTGAGAACACTTATATTGAAGCGGACGTCCAGATCGACCGTGATACCGTCATTTGGCCGAATGTTGTCATTACAAACGGCGCAAAGATCGGCCGCGACTGCACCATCTATTCCGGCTCCCAAATCTGCGGCGGCGTGATCGGCAACGGCGTGACTGTTACCTCCAGCGTGCTTTGCAATGCATCCGTTGCAGACGGTGAATCCGTTGGTCCTTTCGCAGTTCTGAAATAAAAAAAATACTTGCCTTGAGGTGATTGAATTTGGGTCTTTTTTCCAGATTTAAGAAAACTGCCGATGACTCTTACATGATCGTCGGTCTGGGCAATTTCGGTGATAAGTACAAAAATACCCGTCACAATGCAGGCTTTATTGCCGTGGATGATTTGGCACAGCGTCACAATCTTTCCTTCAAGCGGCATAAATGCCATGCGGCGGTTGCAACGGGCAATATCGACGGCGTAAAGGTCATTCTGGTAAAACCTTTGACTTATATGAACAAGTCGGGTGAGGCAGTCAGTGCCCTGATGAAGTTTTACAAGCTGTCGCCCGACCGTCTTGTGATTTTGTACGACGACATCGACATTGCAGAAGGTGCATTGCGCATCCGTCCCAACGGCAGCGCAGGTACGCACAATGGTATGAGAAGCGTGATCGGATGCCTGGGCTATGAAAACTTTGCACGCATCCGCATCGGTGTGGGTGCCCCCTACAAAGGCGGTGACCTGATCAAACACGTGATGGGTTCCATTTCCGACCTTGGTCGGGAAGCGGCGCTTTGGGGCGCAAAGGCTGCCGAAGACTGGGCAGTCAACGGCATCGAGCATGCCATGAATAACTTCAACAAAAAAGCGGGGAAAGCATGATGCATCAGCTTCTTGCGCACCTTACAAATACGCCCGCGATGCAGGATATTCGCCATGCCGAGGAGGGGGGTAAAAACCCTTGCTCGGTTTTTGGCGTGTGTGAAAACGCTCGTGCCCAGATCATCGCGGCAAACTATCAGGGCGGACAGCTGTTTGTGGTGACCTATCAGGACATGCAGGCGGGGCAGCTTGCATCGCAAATCCGCATGCTGCT
>JAGBGW010000189.1 GCA_017935825.1 Clostridia bacterium | reverse complement strand
TATAATCGATTCGGTGGATTTTGGAAAGTGTGGGGATCATGATGGAAATGCAGTAAACATTGCAAAGCTGCATACCACATCTGCACGGCGGAAATCAAAAGCCTCATCCGTACGGGCGGCATTTATGCCGCCCTTAAACGCACGTTATTGCACGCATCTTTACCGTGCGCGAAAATTTTTGGCAAACTTCGCTCTTTTTCCAAGGTTCTGTTCGATCCAAAGCAGGCGATTGTACTTGGCGTTCCGCTCACTACGACACGGTGCGCCGCACTTGATCTGTCCCGTACAAAGGGCGACGGCAAGGTCGGCAATTGTTGTATCCTCCGTCTCGCCCGATCGGTGGGACATGATGGCGGTGTACCCTGCCTTGTGCGCCATGGCGACAGCATCCATGGTGGCGGAAAGCGTGCCGATCTGGTTGGGTTTGATGAGAATGCTGTTGGCGCACTCGCGCTTGATGCCGTGGCGCAGGCGATCCACGTTGGTGACGAAAAGGTCATCGCCCACCAGCTGTACTTTGCCGTCCAGAGCATCGGTCAGCCGCTTCCAGCCTTCCCAATCCTCCTCATCCAGCCCATCTTCGATGGAGCAGATGGGATAGGATGCACAAAGGTCTTTCCAGTACGACACAAGTTCCCGTGCGGAGTACTCTTTTCCGCTTTTGGGCTTTCTGTAATGCCCCACCTCGTTGCATTTCCACTCCCCTGCCGCCGCATCGATGGCAATGAGAAAGTCGCGGCCCATCCGATAGCCTGCCTCTTCCACGGCGCGGATCAAAAGTTCCAGCGCCGCCGCATCGTCTTCCAGGTCGGGCGCATAACCGCCCTCATCCCCCACGGCAGTGGAAAGCTTTTCTGCCTTCAAAATCAAGCCCAGGCGCTGATAGACCTCCGCACCCATGCGAAGCGCCTGCGAAAAACACTTGGCACCCACGGGCATGATCATGAATTCCTGCACATCCAGATTGTTTGCCGCGTGGGCACCGCCGTTCAGAACATTCATCATGGGGATGGGCAGCAGATTGGCATGCACGCCGCCGAGGAAACGATAAAGCGGCTGACCTGCCATGTTGGCCGAGGCATGGGCGCAGGCAAGGGACACCGACAAAATGGCGTTTGCGCCAAGATTGGAGAAATCACTTGTGCCGTCCGCGCTTTTCATCTTCTGATCGATGGCATAGATGTCCCCTGCATCCATGCCATGGAGCAGATGGTCGATGGTGGTATTCACATTGCGCACCGCCCGAAGCACACCACCGCCAAGGAACCGCGTTTCATCCAGATCACGCAGTTCCAACACCTCATTCGTGCCCTTGGAAGCACCGCTTGGCACGGCGGCAATGCCCACCGCACCGCCCGAAAGTTTCACACAAGATTCCACCGTGGGTCTGCCTCTGGAATCCAGAATCTCCCGCGCAGTGACCGATTCAATTGCATAATTGTACATACTCTTTACCTCCCAATTTTGGTAGCAATAGCATGTGCAAAATGCAGTTTTTCATGCAAAAGCAAACGGACCGTTCGGCAGAACGGTCCCTACAACAAGATAATCCTGCTTTCGTAGGGACCGTCATCCTTGACGGTCCGCAATTTTTGATTTTTAATCCTCGATCAGCATGGCATCGCCGAAGGAGAAGAAGCGATAGCGCATCTGCACGGCTTCCTCGTAGGCGGCAAGGGCATGTTCACGACCCATCAGTGCGCTGACCAGCATAAGGAGCGTCGACTGGGGCAGGTGGAAGTTGGTAATCAGCGCATCCACCACCTTGAATCGATAGCCGGGCTTGATGAAGATATTGGTGGTGCCGCTTGCGGCGCGCATGGTGCCGTCTTCCTCTGCCACGGTCTCAAGGGTGCGCACGCAGGTGGTGCCGACCGCCACGATGCGGTTGCCCCGTGCACGGGCGGCATTGATGGCATCCGCCGCTTCCTGGGTTACGGAATAATACTCGCTGTGCATGATGTGATTGTCCACATCCTCCACCGATACGGGGCGGAACGTGCCAAGACCCACATGAAGAAGCACGGGTACCACCTGCACGCCTTTTTCTTCCAGTTTCTGCAAAAGCTCTTTTGTAAAGTGCAGACCTGCGGTGGGCGCGGCGGCGCTGCCGTTATGGCTTGCATACACGGTCTGGTAGCGGTCGCGATCCTCCAATTGCTCATGGATATAGGGCGGCAGGGGCATGATGCCAAGGCGATCCAAAATCTCCTCAAAGATGCCGTCGTAGTGGAATTTCACACGGCGCACGCCGTCTTCCAGATGGTCCATCATCTCGCACTCCAGTTCCCCATCGCCAAAGACAACGCGGGTGCCGTCCTGCAGACGGCGGCCGGGGCGCACCAGTGCCTGCCACACGTCGTCGCTTTCGCGGGTCAGAAGAAGCACCTCGCAGGCGGCAGTACCCCCCTTTTTCACGCCCAGCAGACGGGCAGGGATGACGCGTGTGTTGTTGATGACCAGCACATCACCGGAGTTTAAGTGATCGATGACATTGGAAAACACGGTGTGTTCCCTTTTGTCAGTGGTCTTGGAACACACAAGAAGACGCGAAGAGTCGCGTCTTTCAAGGGGAGACTGTGCGATCAGCTCCTGCGGCAAATAGTAATCAAAATCAGACGTTTTCAATTCTTTTCTCCATCCAAAAACGAAGTTTGTACAGCCTTGGGGGCTTCTTCCTCGGGTACGGGAAGGCCAAGATGCTGATAGGCCAAATGCGTGGGGATGCGGCCTCTTGGCGTGCGCACGATCAGCGCCTGCTGCAAAAGATAGGGTTCATAGACCTCCTCGATGGTACCTGCATCCTCGCCCGTGATGGCGGCGAGGGTATCAAGACCCACGGGACGACCGGAAAACTTATAGATCATGGTCTCCAAAATGCGGCGGTCGATCAGGTCAAGGCCCAATGCATCCACCTGCAAAAGCTCGGTCGCCGCGATCGTTACGTCACGGGTGATGACGCCGTTTGCCTGTACGTCCGCATAGTCGCGCACACGGCGAAGCAGACGGTTGGCGATACGGGGCGTTCCGCGGGAGCGGCGCGCCAGTTCAATGGCACCTTCGTGCTCGATCGCCACGTCCAAGATGCCTGCAGAACGGGTGATGATGCGCGCAAGTTCCTCCACGGAATACATTTCCAAATGACCGATGATGCCAAAGCGGTCGCGCAAAGGTGCGGTGAGCATGCCTGCTCTCGTAGTGGCACCAACCAGAGTAAACTTGGGCAAATCAAGGCGAATGCTTCTTGCACCGGGCCCCTGACCCAGCATGATGTCAAGGGCATAGTCCTCCATCGCAGGATAGAGCACCTCTTCCACGCTGTGATTCAGACGATGAATTTCGTCAATGAAAAGGATATCGCCGTCGTTTAAGTTGGTCACAAGACCTGCAAGGTCACGGGGCTTTTCGATGGCAGGGCCGGAAGTAATGCGGATGCTGGTGCCCATCTCGTTTGCAATGATGTTTGCAAGGGTGGTTTTACCAAGTCCGGGCGGCCCGTACAGCAGGACGTGATCCAGCACGGCATCGCGATGTTTTGCCGCCTGAATAAAGATGGACAGCATGGTCTTGACCCGTTCCTGTCCCACATAATCGGACATCTGACGCGGACGAAGACTGCCTTCGGCCACATCTTCGATGCTTGGCATACCGCTTACGATACGCTGTTCTTCCATGGCATGTTCCTCCCTGGCGTCTTAAGCTTGATCCAGCATGCGAAGCGCACGAAGGATCAGTTCTTCTGTCTTTGCCTTGCCGTCATCCACTTTTGCGATGGCGGTCATGGCCTCTGCCCCTGTGTAGCCAAGGGACATAAGCGCCTGTACGGCCTCACTTTGCGCATTGCCTGCCGATACTGCCGCAACCTGCACCGCCGCCTGCGTGCCTGCGATGAAGCTATCCATCTTGCCGCGCAGTTCCAAAATAATGCGCTCTGCGATCTTTTTACCCACACCCGGCGCACGGGTGATGGATTTTGCATCGTTGGTGGCAACCGCTGCCAGAAGCTCCTGCACGCTCAACGTGGACAAAATGGACATTGCCGCCTTGGGCCCTACACCACTGATGGCGACCAGCTTCAAAAACAGGTCTTTTTGCTGCGCATCTTCAAACCCGTACAGCTGCACGGCATCTTCGCGTACTGCCATGTGGGTCATAAGGCGCATGCGCTTGCCGTTTGCAGGTGCGCTTGCCGCCAAAGAGGCAGGCACGCTTACCAAAAAACCGATGCCGCCATCGGTCATGATGACCAGGCTGTCGGAAGTTCTGTCTTCAACTGTACCCTGCAAAACTGAAATCATAGCGCTTTCACCTGTTTCTTATTGGATTCTAAAGGTTTTGTCCATCATACCCGAGTTAACGAGACACAAAGCAACCGCCAGCGCATCCGCCGCGTCGTCGGGACGGGGGGTCTCCTTCAGGTTCAAAAGAGAGCGCACCATCAGCTGTACCTGCTGCTTTTCGGCGCGGCCGTAGCCCACCACCGACTGCTTGACCTGAAGGGGCGTATACTCATAAAGATTCTCCGTCTTCTGGGCAAGTGCGGTCAAAATAGTGCCGCGTGCATGTGCCACGGCAATACCCGTGGTGATGTTGGTATTAAAAAACAGCTCCTCCAACGCAACGGCATCGGGATTGAAGCGATCATACAACTGCAAAACCGCTTCATAGATCATCTTGAGCCGTGAGGGAAGGGGCTGTTTTGCCGGCGTCGTGATGACCCCGTAGTCAATCACGCTCTGGCGCACACCTTCCGCACGGATCACGCCGTAGCCGATCGTTGCAAGGCCGGGGTCGATGCCTAAAATAATCATTTATTCTGCCTGTTCGCTTTCCGCAGCGGCTTGTGCATCCTCGCGTGCGATACGCTCAGCCTTTGCCTTTTTGCCGCTTTGTGCAGGTTCGGGCCATGCAGCAGAGTGGTCGATGGACACAACGGATTCCTCTGCCTTGTTTGCAGGAGAGAACATCTTTCCAACAAGACCGCGCTTGCTTTCTTTTTCGTAAGCTTCACGCTCGGACTTGCTCATATCCTTGAGCGGATTGTCATCTGCAGGAATGGGGGTCATGCCAAGTTCCTTGACCTTTGCATCGATCTCGTTGATCTTGCGCATGGAGCGATAGCCGCTGAAGAGCATGAATGCGCCATAGACGTCAAACAGCAGGATCAGCATCTTGTCGTAGGTCTGCAGCATATCTTCCCCTGCGAAGGAGATGATCTGCGCATCGGGGGTGAAAATGCCCAGAATATCCATGGAAAAGATCAGTGCACCTGCCATAAAGACGTAGTACTTGCGCTTTTCTCTTGCAAAATAACCTGCAACGGCAACGCCTGCGGCAATCAGGGTCGTCAGACCTGCGCCGACCCAGGGGTTCATGCCGATGTCAGTGCAATGCTCCACAAACCAGTACTGGGTGGTGTGAAGACCCACGGGGAATTTTACGTAGAAATCAACGTAATACAGCAGTACGTTGACAATGGTGGCAAATGTGCAGACATAGAAGACCAGACCGCCGTTTTTGATGCGCTGCTCATAACCATATCTGTCTTTTCTAAGTTTCATCGACTCCAAAGTCTTATCCTCCTTCGCCTGACGGGGCGCTTCCCCATCGGGTTTTTTCGGGCAAATTGTCGCCCGTTTATCTTACCTGACCGGAGCCAAGCACGATGTATTTATAGGATGTAAGGGCAGAAAGCCCCATGGGACCTCTTGCGTGCAGTTTCTGGGTGCTGATGCCGATCTCCGCGCCGAAGCCGAATTCAAAGCCGTCGGTAAAGCGGGTGGAGGCATTGACGTAGACCGCTGCCGCATCCACCATGTTGGTGAATTCCTGCGCCTTGGCAATGTCCTGCGTGACGATGGTCTCGCTGTGACCTGTGCCGTAACGGGTGATATGTTCCACAGCTTCCTGCAAAGAATCCACGATCTTGACAGACAAGATCAGCTGACCGTACTCAGTCTCCCAATCCTCATCCGTTGCCTGTGCAAGTTCTGGGATGATCATCCGTGTCTTTTCACAGCCGCGAAGTTCCACGCCCGCCTCAGCAAGACGCATCAGGCAGTCGGGCAGGAAGAATCTTGCAATGGCGCGATGCACAAGCAAAGTCTCCGCCGCATTGCACACAGAAGGTCTGCTGCACTTGGCATTGACGATGATGTTCGTCGCCATTTGAACGTCGGCTGTTGCATCCACATACACATGGCACACACCTGCGCCTGTCTGGATGACGGGCACAGTGGCCTCACGCACCACGGAATCGATCAGACCCTTGCCCCCACGGGGGATCAGCACGTCGACCAGTCCGTTCATGTGCATCAGCTGCTGTGCACTTTCGCGGGAAGTATCTTCAATCAGCGCAATGGCACCTTCAGGCATATCCGAAGCATTTGCCGCTTCGATCATCACGCCTGCGATGGCACGGTTGGAATCGATGGCTTCGCTTCCGCCGCGCAGAACCACTGCGTTTGCAGACATGACACAAAGTGCGATGGAATCCGCCGTCACGTTGGGTCGTGCCTCATAGATGATGGCGACAACGCCCAATGGCACGGGCTTTTTGGCAATGGTCAGTCCATTGGGACGGGTGACCACATCACGCATGCCGCAAAGCGGGTCGGGCAAATTTGCCACGTCACGCACGCCCTGCGCCATGGAACGGATGCGATCTTCGCTGAGCATAAGACGATCCAGAAACTGGCTGTTTCTGCCTGCTTCTTTGGCGCGTGCCATATCAAGGGCATTGGCGCTAAGAATGTTTTCCGTATTCTCAAGCAGCGCATCCGCCATGGCAAGCAAAATGCCCCGTCTGGTATTTTCAGACAATAATGCGCAGCTTCGCGCGGCATTTTTTGCCGCCTGCACCGTTTGGATCGTGGTCATATGCAGCACTCCAATGTAAATTCTCGCAATTATTCCTCGTCCTCGGGAAGCTCTGCGTTGTGGTAGATGTTCTGTACGTCGTCAGATTCTTCCAGCATGTCGATCATCTTCTCGAACTTGGCCTGAGTATCAGCATCGATGGCGACAGTGTTCTGAGGCAGCATGACGATCTCAGCGGACAGGAACTCAAGACCTGCTTCTTCAAGACCGGTGCGTACTGCGTGGAAATCTGCAGGATCGCAGGTGATCTCGAATTCTTCATCGCCGTCGGAGAAGTCTTCTGCGCCTGCATCCAGTGCCAGCATCATCACTTCGTCTGCATCCTTGCCCTCTGCATCGATGACGAAAACGCCCTTGCGGTCGAACATCCAGGAAACAGAACCGGTGGTGCCGAGGGAACCGCCGCACTTGGAGAAGCAATGACGCACATCACTTGCGGTACGGTTGCGGTTATCGGTCAGTGCTTCCACGACAACAGCAACGCCGCCTGCGCCATAACCTTCGTAGGTGATGGAATCGTAAACAACGTTTGCATCTTCGCCGGAAGCTCTCTTGATGCTTCTTGTGATGGTATCGTTGGGCATATTGGCTGCCTTTGCCTTTGCAATGACGTCGCCAAGACGAGGATTGCTGACGGGGTCAGGACCGCCGGCCTTAACTGCTACTGCGATCTCACGGCCGATCTTGGTGAAGATTCTGCCCTTTTGTGCGTCCGTCTTTTCCTTCTTGCGCTTGATGTTGTTCCATTTGCTATGGCCTGACATATTTCTAAAACTCCGAATCTTAAATAAATTTTTGCATGGCAAAAGCCTGCACGTTATATTTTATCACGGACAGGCCTGTATTGCAAAGAAAAACACTATAAACATAGTACAAATACGCAAAAAAACATCCGACGCATGATACCCACACATCGGATGTCTGTTTTTTTGAAGATGGATTATTCGATGATCTCCTCAGCCTCATCGAATGCAGGACGATACTCAAAACCAGCCTGCTGCTCTGCAACTTCCACCTCTTCAGCAGGTGCTTCGGGCAGTGCATAGGAGGAAACGTGGAAGAGCTTGTCGCCGGAGAGGATCGCCATCTGTGCTTCCAGTGCAATACGAACGCGTGCGCCGTATTCTGCAACCTTCTCACGGGCCTGTTCAGCCTGCTGCATTGCAATTTCAGCTTCCTTGCGGGCGTTGGCAACCAAAGTCTCTGCCTCGCGGCGGTTTGCTGCCAGCTGCTTTTCGCTTTCGCGAAGTGCCATGGAAACTTCCTTGTCAGCCTGAAGCTGTGCACGACGGGTGATCAGCTCTGCCTCGCGGTGTGCGTTTTCAAGAACCTTGTCAGCGGTGCGCTGTGCAGAAGAAATGGAGGACTTCATGGTGTCTTCCATCACCTGGAACATTGCAATCTGCTCCTGC
>JAGBGW010000188.1 GCA_017935825.1 Clostridia bacterium | reverse complement strand
TGTGTTATATGTTATGTAAATGAGGTGGAAACTATGGCACACATTTTTTGCGCTCACTGCGGCAAGGCAAATGAAGATACATCAAAATTCTGCGCCCATTGCGGTGCGGCAATGGAAAACAAACAGCCGAATCAGGCAAGCGGTTTTGGCGATCTGGGAGAGATTTTTGCTGATGTATTTGGTGCTTCCCCCAATGTGCAGCAAAACGGCACGCCCAAGCAGGTGCATCAACAAACACCCTTTGGCACCATTCGTCACACGGTGTATGAACAGCCCAAGACACCGCAGGTGGAACTTACACCTGAACTGGCAGCAAAGGTGAAGAAGTTTAAAAGAAAGCACCAGGGCGGCAAGAAGTTCCGCATGATCTGCGTGCCCGTGGCGATCGTATCTGCGCTGCTGACCAGGTTTGTGGGGATGCCGTTTGGCATGACGTGGTTGTTTGCACCGGTGTATATCATCAGTGTTTTTCCCGGTGTGGTCGGTGTGTTTGATCTGATCGGTATGTTGGTCGGCAATAAACCTGCTAACTCTGTCAAACGTCTGGAGGAGCGGGGGATGCTTCCCCTGCTGGTGCAGGAAATGGAACAGGGCAATAAGGTTCCCTTCGGTGACAGTGCATGGATGAGCGATCACTTCATTTTCGGCAAAAAGGGCAAAGGTGTTATCGTTGCCATCGACGATGTGCTGTTGGTCTATACTACCTATTTAAAGCATCACTATACCCTGAAGGTGGGCACCAAAACGCTGGGCACCACCCAGATTTTCGGTACGGGCGTCGCGGCGCGGTTCAACAAAGGATATAAAGAACAGCTGCAGCAGGCGTTTGCCGATTTGAAAAAGCGCAATCCCAACGTCCTTCTGGGCGGTACATCCGAAAACTTTGCAAAGTATGAATCTTTGCGGGAAAAATAAAAAAATCAACCCGCTTGCATTTTTGTGCAAGCGGGTTTTTATCTGTTGTTTTCGTAGGGGGCGACGCCCTCGGCGCCCCTTTGTATCAAATGTTGGAAAGAATAGATTTGTTTGGTCGTCGCACAGGGCCATCGTAGGGGCGTGCAATGCACGCCCGCAGGCGTTTGATTTTCACCATAGCAATCGGGCGACCGA
Organism: Clostridia bacterium; assembly: GCA_017935825.1. Taxonomy (GTDB): domain Bacteria; phylum Bacillota; class Clostridia; order Christensenellales; family Maliibacteriaceae; genus RGIG9107. The sequence continues at coordinate 4,356 of JAGBGW010000188.1, read as the reverse complement.
TGGTCGCCCCTACAGCAGCGATGGTGGGAAATTCAATCATTTACCAATCCTTCAAATCGTGGGAAACCTCTTTTCCATCCAGCGCGGCATAGACAAGCGTTTCACCCTCATAGCGTAATTTCAGGGAAAAGAAGGGGCGATCCTGCTCGATGAGACGGAAGAAGATTTTATCGCCCACCCAAATGGGCAGGTCGTATACTGCGCTTTTGGGGAGCCATTCCAATGTCCCTTCGCGGCACTCGCCAATTTCACCTTCAAATCCATCCGCTGTGTACAGGTGCATGTACTCCGTCTCCCACTTGTCGGATACAAACGTCACAATGCCCCGATATTTCCACGAGGTCAGGGTCAGTCCCGTTTCTTCATACACTTCCCGCAGCAGGCATTCCTCAGGACTTTCGTCTGCCTCGAATTTTCCGCCTGCACCAACCCATTTGTCCTGATTGACGTCGTTCTTTTTCTTTACCCGATGCATCATCAGGTAGTCATCTTCCTGTTCAATATAGCAAAGCGTGGTGTTTTTCATAGAATTCTCCGAAAAAAGATGCATATCAGCGGGACGGAAGACCCGTCCCCTACATAAATGTACCCCCAAACAATTCTATTTGTAAAGCCAATTTTTTTCAAATACCCTGTTGACACGTTATACTTTGTAATATATAGTATTAGCCAAGGGAGAGTATATCCCTTCAAAGAGTATTACAAGGAGGTGCCGCATGGATGCACAGATGAAACGCGGTCTGCTGGAAACCTGTGTGCTGGCAACACTGCGCCGTGGGGAATCCTATGGATATCAGATTATCAAGGATTTGTCCGACTGTATCCAGATTTCCGAATCGACACTGTATCCTATTTTGAAACGACTGGAAAGCGTGGGTTGTCTCTACGTCAAGGACGTGCCCCACAACGGCCGTCTTCGCCGATTTTACGGCTTGACCGTACTGGGCGAAAAACGGCTGGATGAACTGTTTGACCAATGGAGCGAAGTGATTCGCGTTTACGAATTCATTAAAAAGGAGGCTTTGCAATGACGAAACAACAATTCTTATCCCAGCTTGCGGGAAATTTGATCTCTTTGGACAATACGGAACGGGAACGCATCCTGTCTTATTACGCGCAGATGATTGATGAGCGCATGGAAGACGGCATGACGGAAGAAGCGGCGGTTCAAACGATGGAGTCTGTGGAATCCATTGCAGCTGAAATTTTAGCAGAGCATCCTGCAAAGTCGCAGCAAGCTGTTCCCGCACAGCCTGTGCAGAAAAAAGGCGGGAAGGGCTGGATCGTGGCAGTTTGTGTGATCGTCGGCATGCTCATCCTGGGCATTGTGGCACTTGCCATTGCAGGTCTTTCTCTTGTGGGGTGTGTGACCAATCAGGTGCTGCAGACGCAAGGACATGGTGTACAGGTAGAGCTTGCGCCGCAGTATTCTGTTGATGCAGCCGGCAGCAACGCCATGTTTGATCCTGTACAAACCGATGCGCTGCAAGTCAATTGGGAAATCGGTAATGTGTATATTACCGTAAGTGACGTGGAGGAGATCACTCTGCACGAGGAAGGCAGTTTGGACCTTGACAAATACCCCATGGTACTGCGCACTGACAACGGCGGTCTGACCGTCAATTATGCCCAGCGCACAGTGTTTGATCGAGGCATCAGCCTGATCAAGAACGTGGACAGCAAAGATCTGTATGTGGAACTTCCTGCCGATTGGATGGGCGCTGTAACGGTGAATGTGGACGTCGGCACCGTCACCATGGAAGGCGGTGTGCTTGCGCGTGTTGACATTGATGCCGCTTTGGGTGAGGTGCTTTTGTATAATGTGGATGCAAAAGCTATCCGCATTGATGCCGATATGGGCAACGTGGAGGTAGATGCACGCTTTGATTCTTTGGAAGCGTACCTTGCGGCAGGCAATCTGGAACTGATTGCACAACAGGGCAGCGGCAGAATTGAGCATGCCGATTGCGATGCGGGCGAGATCCGTATCGAAGGTGATTTCACTTACGCAGACGTGGACAACGACATGGGCAATGTGGATGTTGTGGTGCAGGGTAAGCCCCAAGCCATCGACATCGGTTGCGACATGGGTGATATCGACCTGACCCTTCCCGAAGCACTTGGCTTCATGATGGAAGCGGAAACCGATATGGGAAATACCAATATCCATTTCCCCGTAGAACAGCAGTACTACGATGACGACCGTGTCTTCACCGTCGGCGACGGCGGCTGCAAGATCGAACTTTCCTGCGACATGGGCAGCATCGACGTGCAGCAAGGCTGAAAAGCATAGCAAAAGGCAGTGTGAAAACACTGCCTTTTTTGTTTGCGGGCGGATAAATTATTTTCTTTCCTCATCAAACTGGAATCGCTGCTGGCGGTTCTGGATCCTTCGCCAGTTGATGAATGCGTAAAAGTCGTTGAACAGGAACATCAAAAAACAGAACACCATGGGCAGGTTGATCAGATTCTCCATGGAAGCGATGATCCAAAGCGCGATGAGGATGATGTCATTGGCTGCGTAGGCAAGGGCATACCCCGAATTTCTTCGGATGAGCAGATAACTTGCCATAAAGCTGGTGGAGACGGAAATGGTGCTCAAAAACAGGCTTGCATTGCCGAGGGCACGCAGGATGAAGTGGAAGAGCATCGTCGCAAGGACAGTGCCCAAAATCAATTCCACCTTGTAACGTGTCGTCAGCGGCGCCACTTCCACTTCGTTTTTGCCCTCTTTTTTTGCCGCCTCAAAGGGGTGCCGCAGCCATGCCACGATGGCCGCCGCCGCGCTTGGGAAGGTCATGCCAAGGTAGGTGATCATCTCGCCGTAATAGCGCAGTTCAAAGGACACGATGGCGTACAAAATGCTGAAGATGCAGGTCAACACCTGACCCAGTACGTCACCTTTTGCAATCAGGATCAGCGATGTGACCCCGATCAGCGATGCCACCAGCGTCAGCGGCTTTGAGGTATCGCCTAAAAGGAACGAAAGCGTCACAACACAGACCGACACGATCCATAGTCCCCACTCGAAGCGGGACAGGGCACGGAACGATTGCTTGAATTTGGAAAACAGTTTCAAATAAACCTCCAAGAAAAAAACATCCGCCTCACATGTCTTCTAAGACCTAACGACATGTGCTACGGATGCATCTTGCATCACTACCCGGTGGCAGTATGTTGTACAGTTATGGATTCATTATAGTAAAAAACGGATTTTTTGGCAAGCAAAAGGGCGGCAATCTGCCGCCCGAAACAGCGCTTATTCGGTTTTTTCCTGCTGGCGCTTTTCCATTCTTCGCCAGTTGATGAAGGCATAGATGTCGTTTAAAAGGAACATCAAAAAGCAGAACACCATGGGCAGGTGCATCAGATCCTGTGCTGCGGCGATGATCCAAAGGATGATGAGGATGATGTCGTTGGTGGCATAGCCCAGTGCATAGTAGGGGCTTCGGCGGATGACAAGGTAGCTTGGGATAAAGCTGGTGGCGATGGAGATGGTGCTCCAGACAAGGCTTGCATTGCCAAGGGCGCGCAGGATGAAGTAAAAAACCGTGGTCACGGCGATGGTGCCAAGAACCAGCTCGACTTTATAGCGAGGGGTCAGCTTTGCCACTTCCACCTCGTTTTTGCCCTCATTTTTTGCCTCTTCAAAAGGATGGCGCACCCATGCGATGATCGCCGCCACCGCACTTGGGAAGGACATGCCAAGGAAGGAGATCATCTCGCCGTAGTAGCGCAGATGGAAGGAATCAATGGCATACAAAATGCAGAACACGCAGGTCAACACCTGTCCCAGCACGTCGCCCTTTGCAATGAGAATGAGGGACGTCAGCCCCACAAGGGAGGAAATCAGCGACAGGGGATTGGACGTGTCACCAAAAAAGAAAGAGATCGTCACCACACACAAAGATGTAAGATAAAGTCCCCACTCAAAGCGTGTCAATGCCTGAAACGATTGTTTGACCTGTGAAAACAGTTTCATGGGAAGCCTCCGAGGTAAAATTCTTTTCTCGTGTGTACAATGGATGCGCTTTACAACTAATATGAATTATAACTAAATACATGCGGCTTGACAAGAAAAAACAGAGCACGACTTGTTTTGTCATAAGTTTCCAACATGTCATGTGAAATTGGTAGAACACTATCCTTACGATATGTTCGGAAAGGAGGCGGCGTATGAAACACGACGATCCGTTTTACAATCAGGAGACCACGGTTTCCGCAACCGAATGCACGGGGCTGATCCCTGCAGGCATCGACACGGAGGAAGAGGCGGAAAACTACGCAGATCTTTATTCCGTCCATTCCCAGACGGTCAACGTGCCCTAAAGCAAAAAGGCTCCCTTCGGGGAGCCT
>JAGBGW010000187.1 GCA_017935825.1 Clostridia bacterium | reverse complement strand
ATGAGTGCATCAAGTCCAAGCAGCTGTGCGCCGCCGCCTGTCAGGGTAATGCCGCGGATCATGATATCCGCAGAAAGCTCGGGCGGTGTATCTTCCAGCGTCTGGTGGATGGCATCGATAATTGCCATGACGGGCTCTCTGAGTGCCTCGTAGATATCCTGCGAGGAAACCTCGATGGTGGTGGGCAGATGGCGCTCGATATCCATGCCGCGGACAGTGGCGCGGGATTCATTCTGCATGGGATAGACGCATCCCAGACCCATCTTCAGTTCCTCAGCGGTATATTCGCCGATAGACACATTGTACACACGGCGGATGTAGTTGACGATTGCCATGTCAAGACGGTTGCCGCCCATGCGAACGGAACGGCTGGAAACGATGCCGCCAAGGGAAATGATGGCAACTTCCGTGGTGCCGCCGCCAATATCCACCACCATAACGCCCGTAGGTTCTTCCACGGGAAGACCTGCGCCGATGGCAGCTGCAAGGGGCTCTTCCACAATGATGGCGTCATGCGCACCTGCCTGAAGGATCGCCTCCTCCACCGCACGGCGCTCCACCTGCGTTACACCACAGGGCACGCAGATGACCACGTTGGGTTTGATGCGGAAAAGGGAGCGGTCGCCAATGGCCTTTCTTACAAAATACTTGAGCATGACCTCCGTCACTTCACAATCTGCGATCACGCCGTCGTGAAGAGGACGAATGGCCTTGATGTTGCCCGAAGTTCTGCCAAACATGCGCTTTGCTTCCTCGCCCACGGCAACCACTTCGCGGATGCCCTTGACCGTCTGCACCGCGACAACACAGGGCTCGCGAACCACGATGCCCTCATCTGCCAGATATACAAGCACGTTGGCGGTGCCAAGGTCGATGGCCATACCGCCGCGCTGAATCAAACTTTTACGAAACATATTCTATCACCTGTCCCAGCCACATTGTTTCAAATAGTCAATCACATCATCCGCAGGCAAGCCCACGATGTTGTCATAATCGCCTTCAAAATGATCGATCATACAGCCTGCACCGCCCTGAATGGCATACGCGCCTGCTTTATCCATGGGCTCGCCCGATGCGATATAAGAATCGATCCATTCTTTGGAAAGAGATTTGAAGAAAACCTTGCTTTCCCGTACAAACAAAATCTCGCGCCCTGCCGCAATATCGATCAGGCACACGCCCGAATAGACGCTGTGATGCCGCCCCGAAAGGGACGAAAGCATCTGATACGCATGCTCCTCATCACGGGGTTTGCCAAGGCATTGTCCGTCAAGACAGACCGTGGTGTCCGCACCCAGCACGATCGCATCAGGGATTTGCACATGCTTTGCCACATACTGCGCCTTTTGCCGTGCAAGGCTTGCCACCATATAGAGCACGCCGCAGTTTTCCGGCACTTCTTCCTCCAGAGGACAGACCTGTACATCGAATTCCACACCGCGGGCGCGGAGTATATCTGCCCTTCTGGGCGATGCGGATGCAAGTACCAGTTTTCGCAAAACAGCTTTTCCTCCATCGGAATTCTTCGTATGCGCACAGTCATACGTATAAATTATAGCATATCTGAAGTACCATTGCCAAATTTCTCACATAAAAAACAGATGGTTGTTTTTAACAGCCATCTGTTTCGTTTTTATACCGCATCGGGCAGAAAAAGCTCGATATCCCAGTCGTGGGTCTGGTCCAGTTTTTCCTGACTTACCATCAAAAAGTCGCGGTAAATCAGGCTGCCCTCGTCGGGGTCATCCCACGTGGGGTCGATATAATACGCCGTGCCGTCGATGATAAGCAGCACCCAAGCGTGCTCCACACCGCCTGCCGTACCGCTGACGACGTAGGCCT
>JAGBGW010000186.1 GCA_017935825.1 Clostridia bacterium | reverse complement strand
ATCATGCGGACTACGTTTTGATCTTTTGGAATGGAGAGTCTAAAGGAACAAAACATGTGATTTCTTATTGTGAAAAAACGAAAAAGGATTTTCAAATATACTATATTAAAAGGAATGAATGAAATCATTCCTTTTTGTTTGGAAAAAGATATGTAGGGAGCGATGCCCTCATCGCTCCGAAATCGTTTGATGGATCTGTGTTGTTTTGCGGATCGACGAGGGCGTCGATCCCTACAGAATAAAGGATCAGATCAAACATCGTAGTGAACGGACCTGCCCATTGCGTAAACGATTGGTTTTTGGGCGGTCGAGACAGGCCTGGACACTACAATATAAAATGGGAACTTTACAACAACAGGAAAAATCTGTACACTCAAAGGGAAGGAACACGGAACAAACACATCGGAGGTGTGTGAAATTGGATGTAAAACAGTTGGAAAAAAAGGCAAAATCGCTTCGACGTGAGATCCTCGACCTGTGCCACGCATCGGGTCGTGCGGCGCACGCAGGTCCTGCGCTGTCCTGCATCGATATCGTCACGGCGTTGTATTATCATGTGATGCGCTTTGATGAAAATAACCCCGATTGGGCGCTGCGCGATCGGTTCATCCTGTCCAAAGGGCATGCCTGTCCTTCCGTCTACGCAGTGCTGGCGGATATGGGCATCGTGGATCGGGCGGAGTATGCGCGCTTCCGTCACCTTGGCGGAGTGCTGCAGGGACATATGACGTTGGGCAAGACCCCCGGCGTGGACATGACTGCAGGTTCCCTGGGCAATGGTCTTGGTATCGGGCTTGGCATGGCGCATTATCTGAAAGTGAAGAACACGGGCAGCCGCGTTTACGTCATCCTTGGCGACGGTGAGCTCAACGAAGGCACTGTCTGGGAGGCTGTCATGCAGGCGCCCGCCATCGGTGCGGACAATCTGACCGCCATCGTGGACGTCAATGGCTTCCAGTCCTCGGGCGCCACGGACATTCTGCCCATGGAACCGCTGGACGATAAGTGGCGCGCCTTCGGCTGGGACGTGCTCTCTATCGACGGACACGATATGGAGCAGATCCTTTCCGCATTTGAACAGGCAAAACAAAGCACCAAACCCACGGTGATCCTTGCAAAGACGGTCAAAGGCAAGGGCGTTTCCTTCATGGAACACAACAATGTGTGGCATCAGAGCGTTTTGACGGACGAACTGTACGCACAGGCGGTGCAGGAGGTGGAAGCATGATGTACGACAAGATCAGCATGCGCGATGCATTCGGTCAGGCGCTGGTGGAACTGGCGCGTGAAGACGACAATATTTTCTACCTGGCGGCGGATACCACCAAGTCCATGGGCGGCGCACTGATTTCCAAGGAATTTCCCGACCGAGCCCGCAACGTGGGTATCGCCGAGCAGAACATGATGCTGATGGCAAGCGGCATGGCAAGCTGCGGCGCCAAGGTTTTCGCGGCGACGTACGCGGTGTTTGCCTCCATGCGCGTGCTGGAGCAGGTGAGAACTTTTATCGCCTATCCGAAACTGGATGTGAAACTCATCGCCGGTCTGGGCGGCATCACCGGCGGCATTGAGGGCGCCACCCATCAGGGCACCGAGGACATCGGCATCATGCGCAATATCGCCAACATGGTGGTGGTTTCCGCCGCCGACGCGGCAAGCACGCGGGTGATCACCCGTGCCATCGCCGACTACAAAGGTCCCGTCTACCTGCGCATCGGAAGAAACCCCTTCGAGCAGGTGTTTGACGAGAATTATCAATTTGAGATCGGCAAGGCCAATGTGATGCTGGATGAGGGCAAGGATGCCTGCATCATCTGCCACGGCATCGTCGCTGCCCGCTGCCTTGCTGCAGCGAAGGCGTTGAAGGAAAAGGGCATTGGCGTGCGCCTCATCGAAATGCCCACCATCAAGCCCATTGACAAGGAAGCCATCGTCTCTGCGGCGGCGGAGTGCAAAAACATCGTCACCGTGGAGGATCACAACATCATCGGCGGTCTTGGCGGCGCGGTGGCAGAGGTGCTGGCGGAAGCCGGCATGGGCAAGCTGAAGCGGATGGGTATTCCCGATTGCTACGGTCAAAGCGGCACCGATGCGGAGCTGCTGGAGTATTTTGGACTGACGGTGGAGAATATTGTCCATACTGTGGAAGAATTTATCAAATAAAGTGTGATCCAAGCACACCCCCTCAGTCAGCTTCGCTGACAGCTCCCCCGCTAAAGCAGGGGAGCCTTCTTTTGTTTGCAAGGCTCCACCTTTTTAGGGGGAACTGTCACGATTTATCGTGACTGAGGGGGTATGCTTCCGTCAAGTTCTTCACAACTATAAGCTTCCTTGCGAACAGTTTGAGGAGAGAACACACGTTTACGGGAGGGTGCGGAGACCCTCCCCTACGATTTGCTGAAATAACATTCGCCGTAGGGGCGGGCGTCCTCGACCGCCCTACGTAACAGATGATTGGGTGAGGGTAAATCATATGGTCGCCCCACCCGATCGTTTACAACTACAAGTTCCCTCGCGAACAATTTGAAATCTGGACAGAGAAGGACGGCGTTACATCGTTTTTTTGTGGAAAACACACATAGCCTGGCAAATATAATGCGAACCCGTTTTTAGAAACTTCATCGTCGGCAGTGCTTCGTTATCAGCTTTTGAAGGACATAGGCAAACAGATATTAACGCGATTGACTTGATTTTTGTATACAGCTCTTGTACAATAATACAAAATCAGGAGGTGTTCGATGAAAAAAGTTCTTTCAATTTTATTGGCAGCTGTCATGCTGCTGTCTCTTTTCGCTTGCGGTAAGCGTGTGGCAGGAAACAACGCCAATCAGCTGGTCGAAGAACAACTTTCCCTGCAGTCGCATACAGCAGCAATCTCGAAAGAAGAACCTGCCGATACAGCAGGCGATCCGGTGGTGGATGCATTCGTTGATTTCATCAACAGCTATGCATGGACGGCCAGCATTCCCGCGGAGGAACTGCCCGAAGGTGATTACGAGTCCTACGAATGGGGCTACTATTATTTCTACGATTTCAATGGCGACGGCGTGACGGAACTGGTCATGATCGTGGGCACCGCCATCTCCATGGGTCATTGTCTGGTCTTCAAGTACGATCAGCCCATCACGCTCATCAACAGTGTGGATTGCGCATACGGCGTTGGCGTGTCGTATCTTCCCGGTGAACCCACCGTGGTGCTGAGCGAATGCTTTGGCGAATATGAGAACTTTGCTACCGTCACGGTGGATGTGGAAGGCGGCAATGTGAATGTGACATACGATCTGCCGCTGCTGCCCGAGGGCGCCGTTCCCATGGAAGGCACCGCCATCGGCGAGGGTTATGCAGGTCCCGCACCTGCCACCGGATCTGCTCAGGGCGGTCAGGCGGGCGGTCAGCAAATGGGCGACGAGCCGCCGTTCAACATGCCCAATGAGCGGTATTTCATCGGTCTGGTAGAGGATACCTATCGGGATTACGACCACAGCGGCATTTATGTGGAGCAGTATTACTACAGCGCCGCCGACTCCATGGCGCACTGCATCGTGGCACTGCCTGTAAGTCATCCCTATGCCGATGAAATCATTGTCTGCCATGTGGTGGCGGCCTATGACGCTGCGGCAAACCGTCTGGGTACGCCGTATATTGCGCAGACTACTAGCAAAATGGACTGGCATGTGGAAGGCACCTGGACGCTGGATGGCGAAGGCATGTTCGGCACACAGGGCGTGAGCCTGCGCGTTGACAGCGTGGATGCAGGTTATGTCAACGGTGCATACAAGATCATCATCGAGGAAAGCACCTTCGGTGTTGCCGATCCCACAAAAGTGGTGGAGGACAGCGGCAGCATGTACATCGAAGCACCCTCTCATCCCTTCGGCATCGAAAATTGCTGGGAATTCGTGGAAGTGGGCAGCGGTGATTACATGTTCTACCTCAATCCTGATGTGGGCGTGTATTATTCCACCGATAAGAGCTTTACCATCGGTCTGCAGCAGATGTATCCTGTGCACTGAGGGATCGCACTGCAGGCTCCTCCCGTCACGGCTTCGCCGTGCCACCCTCCTCGGGGAGGAGGGCTTTGTTTGATTTTTATTTTGGCAAAGTGAATAATAAGCCTTCCTCTTTGAGGGAGGTGGCTTTGCCGAAGGCAAAGACGGAAGGAGCCTTTTGATGAGCAATTCACAACGACAAGCTTTCCCCTGAACAGTTTGAAAGGAGAACCTCATGTCCTTGCCGTACAATGAAAAGAATATCCCAAAGGCAAAAGCATTGCGAAAAAATGCCACCCCACAGGAGCGGCATCTTTGGTATGACTTTTTGTCCACATATGCGGTGCGGTTTCAGCGGCAAAAGGCGATCGACAATTTCATTGCGGATTTTTACTGCCACAAGGCAAAACTGGTGGTGGAGATCGATGGTTCGCAGCATTTCTCTGACGAGGGTATGCGTTTGGATGATTTCCGTACGGAAATCCTGCAGGGGTATGATCTGAAGGTGATTCGATTCAACAACCGACAAGTCAATGAAAATTTTGCAGGTGTTTGTGCGTATATTGATGCGGTGGTGAGGAAAGAGCTGGGGATGGAGGAATAGCGGTTGAAGACTCCCTCAGTCTCACTACGTTCGACAGCTCCCTCGGAGAGGGAGCCTTGAAGCCCTCCTCCTCGAGGAGGGTGGCACGGCGAAGCCGTGACGGGAGGAGTCTACGTTCGGTGTTCTTCACAAATACAAAGATTCCCGTGAACAGTTTGATTTCGCGACCTATCCAATTCCTCTTCCACATCACAAGTACAAAGATTCTCGCGAGCAGTTTGAAATGAGAGCAAAAAAAGGAGATTCCCGAAGGAATCTCCTTTTTATATGTCGTTTCAGATGGATCAGTCAGCCAGACGCTTGTAGGAAGCAAGGCGAGCCTGAGCATCAGCCTCGGTGCGAGCGAACAGCTCATCTGCAAGTTCCGGACGGGTACGAGCAAGAGAGTTGTAACGGACTTCGCCCATGAGGAAGTCGCGGAAGGAAGCAGTGGGCTCCTTGGAGTCGAGAGTGAAGGGGTTCTTGCCTTCATCTGCAAGCTCGGGGTTGAAGCGATACAGCTGCCAGTAACCTGCGTCAACTGCCTTCTTCTCTTCAGCGATGGAGTTGCTCATGTTGATACCATGGTTGATGCAGGGTGCATAAGCGATGATCAGAGAGGGACCATGATATGCTTCTGCTTCGCGCATAGCCTTGAGCAGCTGGTTGGGGTTGGAACCAAGAGCGACCTGTGCAACGTAGACGTAGCCGTAGCTCATAGCCATCATGCCAAGGTCCTTCTTGCGGGTGCGCTTACCTGCTGCTGCGAACTTAGCAACGGAACCGGTAGGAGTGGACTTGGAAGCCTGACCGCCGGTGTTGGAGTAAACCTCGGTGTCAAGAACCAGGATGTTGACATCCTCGCCCTGTGCCAGCACGTGGTCAACGCCGCCGTAACCGATGTCATATGCCCAGCCGTCGCCGCCGAAGATCCAGATGGACTTCTTAACAAGCAGATCAGCCTGTGCAAGAACCTTACGGCCGAGAGTGCAAGCCTCGCAGGGGCAGCCATCGATGACGGATGCCTTCAGCTCTGCAACAAGTGCTGCGGAAGCTGCCTTGGATGCTTCGCCGTCTTCCTTCACTTCGAGCCATGCTGCGCATGCTGCCTTAAGGTCTGCATCGCAGTAGTCGATTGCCATCAGAGCCTCGACGTCAGCGATGAGAGCTGCGCGGCGAGCTGCGGTAGCAACGTTCATACCAAAGCCGTACTCTGCGTTGTCTTCGAAGAGGCTGTTAGCCCATGCAGGACCGTGGCCGTTCTCGTCAACAGTGTAGGGGCAGGTGGGAGCGGAGCCGCCATAGATGGAGGAGCAACCGGTTGCGTTAGCAACGATCATGCGATCGCCGAACAGCTGAGAAACAAGCTTGACATAAGGAGTTTCGCCGCAGCCTGCGCATGCGCCGGAGAACTCGAAGTAGGGCTTGAGGAACTGGCTGTTCTTGACGGAGGTGGGAGCAAACTCTGCGCCGTGTGCGGGCAGATTCTGTGCGAATGCACGGTTTGCTTCTTCGCGATCTGCAACCTGTGCAAGAGTGGTCATATCAAGAGCCTTGACGGGGCAGACATTTGCGCAGGAACCGCAGCCGGTGCAGTCAAGTGCAAATACCTGGATGCGATACTTCAGACCTGCAAACTCCTTGCCCATAGCTGCCTTGGTGACATAAGTCTCAGGAGCATTTGCAAGAGCCTCGTCGGAAGCAAGGAAGGGACGGATTGCTGCATGGGGGCAAACCAGAGAGCACTGGTTGCACTGGATGCACTTTGCAACGTTCCATACGGGAACCTTTACTGCGATACCGCGCTTCTCATACTGAGTGGTAGCGGTGGGAACGAAACCGTCTGCGTTGTCCTTGAATGCGGAAACGGGCAGGTCGTTACCCTTCTGAGCCAGAACGGGAGCAACAACTGCGTCGAAGTACTCGGTAGCTTCAACCTTGGGTGCGGTTGCGCCTTCGGTAGCATTTGCCCAAGCTGCGGGAACGTCGATCTTCTTCAGACCTGCAACTGCGGAGTCGATAGCATCCCAGTTCATCTGAACGATTGCATCACCCTTGCGGCCGAAGGACTTCTTAGCAGCAGCCTTCATGTAGCCGTTTGCCTCGTCATAAGGAATAACTTCTGCAAGGTAGAAGAATGCGCTCTGCAGAACGGTGCTTACGCGGTTGCCAAGACCAACCTTACCTGCGATGTCGATCGCATCGATGGTATAGAAGTTGATGTTCTTCTTAGCAAGAGCCTGCTTCATTTCTGCGGGAAGCTCGGTCTCCATCTGCTCAACGGTCCAGGGGCAGTTCAGAAGGAAGGTGCCGCCGTCCTTGAGGTCAGAAACCATGTCATAACGGGTTACGTAAGAGGGGTTATGGCATGCGATGAAGTTTGCAGCTTCGATGAAGTAAGCGCTCTGGATGGGAGTCTTACCAAAACGAAGGTGAGAAATGGTGATACCACCGGACTTCTTAGAGTCATACTCGAAGAAGCCCTGTGCAAACAGTT
>JAGBGW010000185.1 GCA_017935825.1 Clostridia bacterium | reverse complement strand
GGGCAAGGCGCATCTCAAAGCATTTGGTGCAGCGGGCGCCGCCTTCGGGTTCGTTCTCCAGCCCTTTAACAAAGGCAAAATAGTTGTCCGCATCGTAGACACATTCCACCATGTTCACTTTAAGCGCTTCGCAAAGGCGCTTTTGCTCTGCCAGGCGGTGCAGATATTCTGCTTCGGGATGAATGTTGGGATTGTAGAAATACAGTGTCACATCGAAATGGGGAATGAGGCATTCCAGCACGTAACTGCTGCAGGGACCGCAGCAGCTGTGCAGCGCAAGGCGCGGACGCTCAGGGTGCGCCGCGATGTAATCTTCCATCTGTTTTTGGTAGTTTATCTTTTGCATAAGTTTAAATCTTCACGCTTTGCTCCAATAAGTGATGGCGCGCGTGGTAGTCGGGCATATGATGGGTCAAAAACGCATAGAATTCACTGCCGTGGTTGGCGTAGAGCAGGTGCGCCATTTCATGCAGCACCACCGATTCCACACACTTTATGGGCGCTTCATACAGGTACAGGTTGAAACGAATGGTACCTGCTTTGGGCGTGCAGCTGCCCCACCGCGACGTCATGCGCCGCACGGAAAGCTTCGGCATGGCGATGCCGCGGGCTTGAAAGATGGGGTAATATCTCTGCGCAATTTGGGTAAAAAGTGCCAATGCTTCCTTCTTCAGATAGTTTTCAAGAAGCTTTTCGCAGTGGGCTTCTTCCACGTTTTTCGCAGAAATAAAAAGATGTGCCCCATTGCGGATGACGGAATCCTTCGTCGAAGGGACGATGTGCAGCACCACGTCTTCACCCAAAATGCGCAGGATCGCACCGTCGAAAACAGAACGGTCGGGCACAGCGCGCACTTTGCCTTCCTGTTTTTCGATCCAGTCCAGATGCTCCCGCACAAAGTTTTCCAGATAGCTTTTCTTCACACCCTTGGGTGCGCTGATGATAAGATTTCCATCGTTGCCGATGCGCATGCGCACACTGCGGATGGCCTTGTACGTCACCGCCGTCATGCGGCCGCAGAGGATCATCATGTGAACTTGTGGCAACTGCCTCACCTACCTTCCGTTCTTTTCTTCAACTGCCGTCCCCAAGCTTCCAATCCGTTTCGGCGGCATGTACGCCGAAACGGAAGAAAACCGAAGGTTTTCATTCCTTTATCCTGTCCCGCCCGGAAATCCGCAGGATTTTAGGGAAAGGATGCAAATCTCGACAAAGTGAAGCATTCACTTTGTCGAAACGCGAAGCGTTAGTCGATAATTTCTTCCCGTCGATAGTGGTTCTGCGCAAACATCTTGGGTGTGGTGTTAAACTGCTGTTTGAATGCCCGAAGGAAGGAGGAGTAGTCCGAAAAGCCCGAAAGCTCCGCCGCCTCAAAGGGGCTTGCACCGTCGATGATCAACTGGGATGCATACGCCAGACGCTTTTGCCGCACATAGTTATGCGCGGTGTAGCCTGTGACTTCCTTGAACTTTCTCATAAAATGATAGCGGCTCATGTAGTGGCGGCTGCAAAGCGCTTCGATGCTCAAATCGGAGTTTAAGTTGTCGTTGATATAGCGCAGTACTTCGCTGATTTTGGGGTCGTAATCAAAAGCATCCTGCTGGGCATCGGGCAGTGCCAGCATCAGGCGGTTGAATGCCACCATCAGGCGGATAAAGGTGGCTTCAAAGAGCACCTCTGCGCCAAATTCCGTGGAATGTTCCGCAGAATGGACGTCGTCGATCATGCGCGAGAGACGATTTCGCATCTCGGGCCATGGACGGCACAGGTTTCTTGCATGGCGATTTGCCTCGGTAAAACAGCGGGAAAGGTCGCTTTTGCCGGTGCTGATGCGCTGTAAGAAGGCAGGGTCCACCCAAATGACCACACGCTCATAAGGCGCCATGCGATCGATGACAGGGCGATGGATGTCGTGATGGGGAATGAACAACACATCCCAGGGCTGGGGGTGATAGGTGCGGCCCTCCACAATGTAGGATGC
>JAGBGW010000184.1 GCA_017935825.1 Clostridia bacterium | reverse complement strand
TTTTTGCAACGTTGTAAGTCCTCCTTTATTTTTGTGCGCAAATCATGCACACATCAAACGGCGGGCGCCTCTGTTAAACTTCGTAAGCAGAGGGAGCAAGCACGCCGATATAGGGCAGATTGCGGTACATACCTGCAAAGTCCAGGCCGTAACCGACGACGAATTCATCGGGGATATCGAAGCCAACGTAGTTGACCTCAACTTCCACCTCGCGGCGCTCCTTTTTATCAAGCAGGCAGCAGACACGAACGGAGTTGGGGTTGCGGGCTTCCAGATTCTTGCGCAGATAGGAAAGGGTACGGCCGGAGTCTACGATATCTTCCACGATGAGGATATCATAGCCTTCCACAGGCTGGTCCAGGTCCTTCATGAACTTGATCTCGCCCGAAGATACGGTGGAGTTGCCGTAGCTGGAAACGCTGAGGAAGTCAAAGGTCATGGGCATGTCGATATGACGGGCAAGGTCTGAGTAGAATACGATCGCACCCTTGAGGATACCGACCACGATCAGCTTTTTGCCTTCGTAATCCTTCGTGATCTGAGCACCCAGTTCGGCGATACGTGCTTTGATCTGTTCTTCAGTTACCAAAATCTTCTCAACGGAATCGGTCCAGCGCATGTTTCGTTACTCCTTTAATATTGCATGAAATTCAAGCAGATATGCTTTTTGATTCGCTTTTAAGCGAAGCCTTTCGTCAGCACGGCAGCCGACCACCCAAAGCGGTCCTGCCGCATCGCACACAACAGGGGTCCTGCTGCGGGCAAATGTGTCAAGCCCTGCATCGCACATGATGTCGCTTAAAAGCTTTTGTGCCCCAAGGCCCATGGGCTGCATGCGCATTCCGGACGTCGGAAGGCATACAAAAAGATTTTCGATCAAATCTTCCCCGATCCACTGGCAATTGGGATCGGTATAAGGATCGATGCAGCGTGTCGGTCCCGTGCAGGTAAACGTCCCCCACGGGGTGACGGTGCTGCCCGTCTTTTGGATGAAAAAGGATGCCGCACATGCTTGCTGCTTTTTGCAGATGCGAACGCCGCTTTTTTCGCGGATGGCAGCATCGTCTTGTGACAGCACGATTTGTTTGCCCGTCTGCATCAAAAAAAGGTCGCACACGCTTTGCCTTGCAGCTTGGGAGCAGGAGATGCCCAAATCCTGCAGGACATGTTCCACCACGCGAATGCGAAGTGCCTCATGCACATGGGCAAGGTCAAGCATCATCAGCACATCTTCCCCATCGCGCTTGATGTAAGAATCAAGCAAAGGCTTTACCTGCGAAAGGATGAAGTCCTCATCCCGCTGCAGCGCATGGGCAAGCTGTCCCACGCCTGTATCGAGGGATGCGTTCATCGCTTTTAGCTGCACCAGCGTTTCGTGCCGCAGACGATTGCGAAGGAAGTTCACGTCCGCATTGGTCTCGTCTTCGCACCAGCAAAGGTTTTGCGCCTGTGCATAGCGGTCGATATCTTCCCTTGTGACGGAAAGCATGGGGCGAAGCAATCTGCCGCGGGCATCACATGTTTCCTCCGCCATGCCGTGGAGCATGCCGAAGCTGCCGCGCACCAGCCCCATCAGAACGGTCTCCGTCTGATCGGATGCATGGTGGGCAGTGAGAATGCACGATGCATGACAATCCTGTGCAAGATTCTTCAGTGCATCGTAGCGAAGGCGCCGCGCCGCTTCCTCCAGGGATTCTCCCGAAAGTTCACGAATCTTTGGCACGTTCATGCTTTCGCATAAAAGCACAACGCCGTAAGAATTGCAAAGGTCTTTGACAAACGCCTCATCCCGCGCGGCATTTTCCCTGATACCATGGTTGACATGTGCCGCATACAACGTAAAGCCAAGCTTCTTTTGCAATGCGCAAAGCACGTCCAGCAGCACCACGGAGTCCCTGCCGCCCGAAATCGCCGCCAACACCAAAACGCCCCGAACAATGCCTGCATTGCGGAGCGAACGGGAAACGACGTTGCGTATTTGTTTCACTGTCAGGCTATGATTTTTCATCACGTTCTCTATTCTATCTTCTTTTTCAAATTATGGCAAGCAATCCGCGCCGCTTTGTCGAAATGTATGCCTGAAATATACAGATTTTTAATCTGCTCTTTATCTTTTGCGCCCAATGGTTGTATAATAGAATCGTAATTTGTGCAAAAAAAGGAGAATCCATCATGGCAGAACTCATTGAACAGGATATCATCCGTGAATTATACGAATCTGTGGACAGTCAGACCACCGTGCATGTGGGCCGCGTGGCTAACTACGATGTGTGGGATGTGACACTGCCCGACGGCAGAAAAGCAAAGCGCGAGATCATCCGCCACCCCGGTGCGGCAGCGGTGATCCCCGTGGATGAGGATGGCTATGTGACCATGGTCTACCAGTTCCGCCACCCCGTATCCCGAGTCACCTTGGAAATTCCCGCCGGCAAAAAAGAGTACGGCGAAGATCCCCTGGTATGCGCAGAGCGTGAACTGCAGGAAGAAGTTGGACTGAAAGCCGGCAAGATGCAGCTTCTGACCGAGCTTGCATCCTCCCCCGGTATTTTTGATGAGAGAATTTTCATCTACCTTGCAACCGACCTTACGCCCTGCGATGTGAATCCCGACGAGGATGAGTTCTTAAACATCAAAAAGTTCCATCTTAGCGAACTTGTGGATCGGGTCATGCGCAACGAAATTCAGGATTCCAAGACCATTGTTGCCATCATGATGGCAAATCAGATTTTCAACAAATAAGAAGGAGAGCAAGAATTATGACCATCATCTCCCCCTCCCTGCTTGCAGCAGACTTTGCATTTTTGAAGGACGAACTGGACGTAGTCAAGGCAAGCGGCGCAGAAGCGATCCACCTTGACGTGATGGACGGCATCTTCGTGCCCAACCTGTCCTTCGGTCTTTCCGTCATCGAATCCATCCGCAAGGTCTCCGACCTGATTTTCGATGTACATCTGATGATCAAGGATCCCCTTTCCTACATCGAGCAGTTTGCAAAGGCAGGCAGCGATATGATCACCTTCCATCTGGAAAGCGATAGCGTCGTGCAGGCAACCATCGATGCCATCAAGGCACAGGGCAAAAAGGTGGGCATCTCCATCAAACCTGCTACCCCCGTGGAGGCACTTGTGCCCTACCTTGATCAGCTTGATCTGGTACTTGTGATGAGTGTAGAGCCCGGATTCGGCGGTCAGAGCTTCATGCCCGAGTGCCTGCCCAAGATCGCAGCCATCCGCGCGCTTGCACCCGATGTGCTGATCTCCGTGGACGGCGGCATCAACGGCGAAACTTCCAAGCTTGTAAAGCAGGCAGGCGCAAACATGCTGGTTGCAGGCAGCTACTTCTTCAAAGCAGAAGACAAGGCAGCAGCCGTGGAAGCCATGAAGGCATAATCAAACGGCATAAAACAGTATATGAAAAAACAGGAGTTGATTCGTCAGCTCCTGTTTTTTGATGTTTCCCGTTTGAACAAATTTGCAGGGGACGGGTTTCCCGTCCCGAAAACGTCTGATCATCATCATACGTTGACGGCGGAAGCAGAGGTTAACCCTGTGCGATCTCGTTGAGCTTGTCTGCGATGGCGCCGTAGCCGGAGTAGAAGCTGCAAAGGATGGGGGTCTTGACGTCCGTCAGTTCGGGCAGCAGGGCACGCATGGACACCTGTGCCATGACGATGGCATCAAAGCCCATTTCGTCCAGCTTGCGGATGTTGGAAAGTAAAATGCGGTTGTGCTCCGCAGGGTCGCCTGCGCAAAGTGCATCCCATGCGGCGGTCTGCAAAAATTGGGTGCATTCCATGGTCTTGCCAAGCTTGGCGCCTTCTTTTTCGATCAGGCGCTGGCTGGGACCAAGGGTGGTTTCCACCGTTGCGATAAGGGCGATTTTGGTACCCAAGGAAGCTGCTTCCTTTGCCATGGGAAGGTCCACCTTCATCACGGGGATGTTCACGGCTTTCGCGTAGACATCTGCCACCTCACCCACGGTGGAGCAGGAATTGACGATCAAATCTGCGCCGGAAATTTCAGCCGCCTTGGCGTACAGTGTCATGCGGTCTACGATCGCCTGGGTGGGACCTCCGTTTTTACGCACGTCCGCCAAAATGGTGCTGTCGGTGATGAACTCCACACGCACGCCGGGTACTTTTTCCTTCAAAAATGCAACAGTATCTTCGCGCTTGGCAAAGCTGGTCTGCAAAATACATACATGGGGATTTTTCATGGGGATTCTCCTTTATTTTCTTGCAAAAAGTCGTTTGGCTTTATCTACAATAGAGGGCACATCCATGCCGTGGTCGCGGTAGAGCAGTTCCGGATCGCCCGACTCGCCAAAGCGGTCGCGGATGCCCACGATCTCCATGGGAACGGGGCGGTTTTGCACCACCACTTCCGATACTGCACTGCCAAGTCCGCCATAAATCGTATGGTCTTCCACCGTCATGATGGCGCCCGTTTCCTCCGCCGCGCGAAGGATAGCCTCCGTATCCAAAGGCTTGATGGTCGCCATGTCAAGTACACGGACGAAAATGCCTTCTTCCTTCAGAATTTCTGCTGCCTGCAAAGCTTTTGCAAGCAGGATGCCTGAAGAAATGATGGTCAGGTCGCTGCCGTAATTTTTCACCAGATTGGCTTTACCAAGGTGGAATTCATAGGATTCGTCGTAGATGTCCTCCGCCGCGTTTCGATGCAGACGGATGTAGAGCGGTCCTTCGAAATCCACCGCCATACGGGCGATTTTCCGTGCCGCAACGGCATCGGCAGGCTGCACGATGGTCATGTTGGGGAAGGAGCGCATGATGGCAACGTCCTCAATGGCGGCATGGGTGGCGCCATCGCCGCCTACCTGCAAGCCCGTATGGGTGCCGATGATTGTAACATTGAGCTTTGGATAGCAGACGAAGGTACGCACCTGCTCGCAGGCGCGCATGGAGGCAAAGACTGCAAAGGTGGCAAGGAAGACCTTGTTGCCGCAGGCGGCAAGACCTGCCGCGCCGCCCACAAGATTCTGCTTGGCAATACCGAAAGAGAATGCCCGATGGGGATAAAGCTTTTCAAACTGCTCCAAAGAGCAGGTTTTGGTATCCGCATTGCAGACGACGAAGTTTTCATTTTCCTTGGCAAGTTCGATCAACTCACGACCGAACGCCATGCGGGTGGGAAGGGTATTCATTGTGCGCGACCTCCTTCCTTCACTTGGCAAATCGCCTGCACCAATTGTTCATCACTTGGTGCGGCGCCGTGCCATGCGGGGTTGTCTTCCATAAAATCCACGCCTTTGCCTTTGACGGTACGCATCAAAATCGCTGTGCAGTGGCGCATGGTCTTTGCCGTGTGCAGTGCGTGCAGAATTTGCTGCATATTGTGTCCATCGCACTCCACCACGCGCCAGCCAAAGGAGCGCCACTTGTCTGCAAGGGGCTCCACGGTCATGACGTCGTTGGTCCAGCCGTTGATCTGCACACCGTTGCAGTCCACGATAGCGACAAGGTTTTTTAAGTCATGGTGGTTCGCCGCCATGGCAGCCTCCCACACCATGCCTTCCTGAATCTCGCCGTCACCCAGCATGACGTAGGTGGTGTAATCCTGCTTGTGAAGCCGCGCAGAAAGCGCCATGCCCACGCCGATGGAAAGTCCGTTGCCCAAAGAACCTGCACTCATGTCAAGCCCGGGGACTTTGTTCATGTCGGGATGCCCCTGCAGGATGGAGCCGTACTGGCGAAGGGTGGGCAAGATTTCGGGATCGAAGAACCCACGGCGTGCCAGTGCCGCGTACAGTGCAGGACAGGCGTGACCCTTGGAGAGAATGAACCGATCGCGGTCCGCCCAATCGGGATTTTTTGGATCGATGCGCAGTACGTGGAAGTACAGCGCGGTGATCATGTCGATGGCGGAAAGTGAACCGCCGGGATGCCCTGCCTTTGCGGCATGGATCATATTCAAAATATCCTGCCGAAGGGCTGCGGCCTGGTTTTCAAGACGCACCACGTCGGCATCTGTATAGGTAAATTGGCTCAAAATGACGCACATTCCTTTCCAATTTGATGTACTTTCACAATAATCCAAAAGTCCATGGATTTCCAATACATATTTGTAAAGCATTTCATCACAAAAAGTGATAAAATAAAGTGTAAGAGGTGGTTTTATGGATCTGAATGTGATGCGCTATGTACTTGCTGTGGCACAGCAGGGCAAGTTCTCCCTTTCGGCACAGGTTTGCCATGTGGGACAGCCTGCGCTTTCCCAGCAGATTGCAAGGCTGGAGGCGGAGCTTGGGGTGACGCTGTTTCACCGAAGTTCCAAGGGCGCTACGCTGACCGAGGCAGGTGCGGAATTTGTCCGCCGTGCGCAGGAGATCGTGCAGCAGGCGGATGCGCTGGAGTCGGAGATGGCTCTGTACGCAGGGCTGCATCGCGGTACCTTGAACATCGGCATCATCACAAGTCTGGAATGCATTGATTTTGGCAATATGCTCTCTGCTTTCTGTGAAAAATATCCCGAAATATCCATCAACATCATACAGGGCG
>JAGBGW010000183.1 GCA_017935825.1 Clostridia bacterium | reverse complement strand
GATCCTCCAGTGCGCCGCAAAGACGTGCTGCCTCGGTGGAGACGATCAGTGCGCGGGAACCCAAAGAGGCGTAGTATGCTGCGTTGTTTCGCACAACATTTTCGCCTGCAAGGATACTGGTGGGCATGGAAAAACTTGCTTTCATGGCCGTAAACGCTCCTTTATAAAATAATGTTCCGATTGAATAGACTTAAAACAGGTCGCGTCTGCCTGCGATGGCGCGGGCAAGGGTGACATCGTCGGTGTATTCCAGATCGCCGCCCACGGGCACGCCGTGTGCGATGCGGGTGACGCGCACATTGTAGGGCTTTGCCAGCTTTGCAATGTAAAGTGCCGTTGCCTCACCCTCGATGTCGGGGTTGGTGGCAAGCAGAAGCTCCTTTACATTGCCCTTTTCAAGGCGCTTCAAAAGCGGTGCGATGGCGATGTCGTCGGGACCTCTTCCGTTCATGGGAGAGATGGTGCCGCCCAAAACGTGGTATTTGCCGCGATACTCGTGGACACGCTCGATGGCCATCACGTCGCGCACATCGCGCACCACGCAGATGATGGAATCATCGCGCCGTGCATCGGTGCACACGGAGCATACGGGATGCGCCACGTCCGTCATGTTGCCGCAGACAGAGCAGAAGGTGACACTTTTTTTCGCCTGATAAATGCTCACGGCAAGTTCGCGCACGGATTCTGCGTCCTGCTGTACGATATGAAGCGCAAGACGCTGCGCGGTTTTTGCGCCGATCCCAGGCAGATGGGAAAGCTGGGAAATGAGCTGTTCAATGGGTTCGATCAAAGTGTGCCTCCAAAGGGGTCAAGATGTGGGTTATCAGAAAATACCGGGCAGGTTCATGCCGCCGGTGATCTGGCTCATCTTCTGCTGTGCAGAGTCGGTTGCTTTCTGGAAGGCTGCGCCAACTGCTGCGACCACCAGATCCTGCAGCATTTCCACATCATCGGGATCGACCACGTCGGGGTTGATGGTGATGGAAAGAAGCTCGTGGTTGCCGTTGACCTTTGCGGTGACCATGCCGCCACCTGCGGAAGCTTCAAACTCAGCGGTCTTCATCTCTTCCTGCATTTTCTGCATGTCTTCCTGCATCTTCTGGGCTTGCTTGAGAGCCTGCTGCATGTTCATGCCGCCCATGCCGGGCATACCGCCGCCACGGGGCATGCCGCCGCGACCGTAGAAATTATTCTTAGCCATATTGTTGTTCCTCCGTTGGGATTTCTTTATTGAATGGTGAGCTTGTCACCGAAAAGCGCACGGGCATTTTGCTCCACGCGTTTTTGATCAAAGGAATCGTCCTCGTAGGTGGCGATCTCCACCTTGACGGACTTTTCATAGACGTCCGATGCGGTCTTTTGGATCAGCTCCAGCGCATCGGGCTTTTGTGCAAGGCGGGCGTAGATCATGTCGTCCTTGGAAAAGGAGACGATGAGTCTTTCGCCATCCTCGTCGCAGCGTGCCTTCAAAAGTGCCGAATACAGCGGCATGCGCACGCGCTTGATGGTCTCCATCACGCCCTTCCAGCCCTTTGCCTCGGTGTACTTCTTTGCCGCAGGTTTGGGGGCAGGCATGCTTTGTGCCTTGGGGAAATTCTCCGCAGCCAGTGCCTCCGTGGGCGATACCTGACCTTCTTTTGGAACGGCAGGGGAGAACGCGCCCGAAGCAAGCTTTTTCTCCAGCATCTCCACTTTGTGTTCCAGAGCCGTTAGTGCGGAGTTATTCGATGCTTCGCCCATGACGATCTGTGCCAGTGTGGTCTCAAGTGCCACACAGGGCGAAAGCGCATAGCGCATGGTGCCGTCCAGTGCAAGCAGAAGCTTCAGCGCATTGGTCAGCCATGCTTTGCCCGCATCGTTGCCAAGCGTTGTCATATACTGCACGCTCTGCACATCGCGGCGAAGGATGCGCACAGGGTCATCCACGCTGATGCAGATGAGCATATCGCGCAGGTATCGCGCCAGATCTCTTGCGATCATGGCGGCATCTGCGCCGTCTGCAAGGGCGCCGTCCAAGGTGTTGAGGGCTTCGCCAAGACTTCCTTCGATCAGAAGCTTGGAGATGTTGGCAAGAAATGCGGCATTTGCGCCGCCTGTGATGCGTACCACGTCGTCGCTTGTGACTGTGGAATCACTCATGCCCACCACCTGATCTGCAAGGGACAGTGCATCGCGCATGCCGCCTTCAGAAAGTCGCGCGATCAGGTCGATGGCGTCATCCGCAACATCCGCACCTGCATCGTCTAAAACGGTTTTCAGTCGCTGTGCGATGGTGACGGAGTCGATGCGCTTGAAATCAAAGCGCTGACAGCGGCTGATGATGGTGGCAGGAAGGCGGTGCGGCTCGGTGGTCGCCAAAATAAACACCGCGTGGGAAGGCGGCTCCTCCAAGGTCTTTAAAAGCGCGTTGAACGCCTGTTGGGAGAGCATATGCACCTCGTCCACGATGTACACCTTATATTTTCCCGAGGTCGGGGGATATTGCACCTTTTCCCGAAGGTCGCGGATTTCGTCCACGCCGTTATTCGACGCCGCGTCAATCTCCGTTATATCCAAATTCGCAGGGTTTTTCAACGCCTCACAGGTTTCACATTTCCCGCAAGGCGAGCCGTTTACGGGCGCTGCGCAATTGATTGCCGCCGCAAAAATTTTGGCAATCGAGGTTTTCCCCGTGCCACGGGGACCGCAAAACAAATAGGCGTGCCCTATCCGACCGCTCGTAATTTGATTTTTTAAAACCGTTACCACGTGCTCTTGGCGCACGACGTCGTCCAAAGTCTTCGGACGGAAGGTACGGTATAACGCAAGATGGGACATAATTCCTACCTCTTAATAATTTTTTCCAGTTTCTTCTTACAACGCTGTACGGCGTTGTCAATACTTTTGCCGTCTTTCCCCGTCGCCTCGCAAATCTCCCGAACGCTCATACCGTCGACGTATATAACGATGACGCGGAATTCAAAGTCAGACAAAATTCGGCTGATACGCTGTAAAAATTCTCTGCGCTCCTCTTCGCGAATCATCTCCGCCTCGATATCGCGCTCTTCCACAAATTCCTTTTCCCTATCGAATAAGGAAACGTAATTATTCAGCGGGAAATTTTTTAACCGACCCGAAGATTTTACCGCGTCGATAATACGGCGCGTTACGCAAATTTCCGCAAACCCCGAAAAGCGAAGTCCGCTTTCCTTTTGCCTAT
>JAGBGW010000023.1 GCA_017935825.1 Clostridia bacterium | reverse complement strand
TCGGCATCGTGGGTATGTGGACGGCAGTCTTTGCCGACGTTGGTGTTGCCATGATCGCCATCCTCAACTCCATGCGAACTTTGCGCTTTGGTAAAAACGAAAAGAAAAGGCTTCCTCTTTGAGGAAGCTTTTTTATTGCCATTTCGTAGGGGCGGTCGTCACGACCGCCCTTATTTCTTAAGATTCAAAATTCCCTCTTGACGAAGTTCTCATTTTGATTATACTAATACTTAGTAATACTAAGTATATCAAAAAGGAGGAAACCATGGACGCAAAGTACGAACGTCAGATGAAAAAAGGCGTGCTGGAGATGCTGGTATTGCATATGGTCTGTCAGGGGCAGACCTACGGGTACGAGATCTGCACCCGATTGGACAAGCAAAGCGGCGGCCTGTTTGCCATGAAAGAGGGCACGCTGTACCCAATTTTGTACCGCCTGCAGGATGAGGGCTTGATCGAAAGCCGCTGGAGCGTGCCCGACGGCCGCGGCGCGGCAAAGAAATACTACGAGGCAACGGCGGCAGGTCAGCAGACAAGCAAGGAACTGATCGCGCTGTGGAAAAGCTTCGGGGACAATGTGGATCGAATCATTTTCGGAGGAAAGGACAATGACTGACAAACAATACATCAACCGCGTCATGCACCATCTGCATTTGCCGGGCGACCTGCGCGACCGTGTACGGGAAGACCTGACGCAGGACATCCGCGCTGCGCTGGAAAACGGCGAGACCATGGAACAGATCATCGACCGCATGGGAAAGCCTTATCACCTTGCGACGGAGCTGGAACAAAACTACCTTGGTGAATGTGCACCCATGCCCAAGGGCAAGAAATTCCTTCGCGTGGCGGCCATCATTGCCATCATCGCTTCCGCCTTTTCCCTTCTTTCCAACGGCATCAAGATGCTGATTTTAAACTCCATTGCCAATGAAGCGGCATCCATCGGCATCATCGGCGGTGCGGACGGCCCCACGTCCATTTTCGTCACAACCACCATCGCACCCATGTGGAAGATCATCGCGCAGCCTGCGCTTGCCGTGGTGGTCATCGTCGCCGCCATCATCATTTTAAGAAAAACGAAACGATAAGTGAAATCATAAAAAGGCTCTCTCTGACTGAGGAAGTTTTGATTCCTCCTCCAGTCTCGCGTACGCTCGACAGCCTCCTCCAAGAGGAGGCCTTTTTTATTTGCACGACAATTTTCAAAATATTTCAAACAATGTGTAAAATATACTTGACATAATGCTATCACGGGATTATACTCATGCCATACCAAACAAGGAGGGTATGACTTATGAGTTCTGAATACAAACTTGGATTTGTCCTGGGTGTGGTGATCGGTCTTTTTCTTGTGATGGCGACCATCGGCATCATGAACAGAAAGAAAAAGTGGCAGTATGACGAGCGCCAGAAGCTTGCCCGTGCCAAGGCCATGAAGTGGGCGTACCTGACCGCAGTTGGCGGATTTTTCATTTGCCTCATTGCAGACTCCGCCGAGCTTTTGAATCACGAACAGATCATGGGTGTCATGACCGCCGGTATGCTTTGCTCTGCCATCGTCTTTGCCTGTGTGACCATTCACAACGACGCATGGATGGCACTGAATGAAAAGCCCAAGTCCGTCATCGGCATCCTTTTGATCGGTCTTGCCGCAAATCTGATCCTTCCACTTGGCTCCCTTATGATGGGCGAAGTCATCTCCACCATGTGGATCAACCTTGCCGTCTGCGTGATGCTGGTCATCATCCTGATCAACTACGGCATCCGCCGCGCAGTCCTTCGGAGGGGCAACGATGAAGAATCTGAAGCTTAAATCGGCACGCGCCGCAAAGGATTTATCCCAGCAGCAGCTGGCGGATTTGATCGGCGTTTCCCGTCAGACCATCTCTGCCATCGAAAAAGGCGATTATAACCCCACCATCAATCTTTGCATCGCCATCTGCCGCGCGCTGGACAAGACACTGGACGAACTGTTCTGGGAGGATTGATGAAATGTCTTCCACCACGACCACAATGAACAACACCGCCATGACGCTCTTACTTGCGCAGGCGGCGCTGGAACAACAAGCCCAAATGGGATTTGAAGCATAGGAGGAAATAATTATCATGCATGATTTTGCAAAGCGCCTTGTGGGACGCGACGTATATGTCTTTATGTTTAACGGCAATAATGTGGCAGGCCGCCTTCTGGAAGTGACGGATGATGCACTTCTGATCGCAGACGACGACGGCGAAATGGTCGTCAGCCTGCGCTACGTCGTGCGCCTGCGGGAGCATCCGCTGGATAAGCGCGGCAACAAAAAGAAGATCGTACTGTAAAAGAAAAATCCTGACGAAATTCCTCGTCAGGATTTTTGTTATTTCTTTGCAATGACGATGGGCTGATAAAAGCCTGATTCTTCGGGGAAGAGCCATCTGACCTCGCTGCAGCCTGCATCGTGCAGGAGCTTCGTCAGTTCCTCGCGCTTTACGGCGCGGTACTCGCAGTCGAATTTGCTGATTTGCAGGGTTTCTTCATCATCGATGATGTACTGAGTAAAGCGATAGTGATCGCCGTTCCAATCCCAGACCTGGAAACAAACGCGCTGTCCCTGCTCCGTCTTATGGATATAGGGAGGAGAATAGGGCGGTTTTTCCTGCAGCATGGCATCGTAGTCACGGATGCTGGCAACGAACATGCCACCGTCTGCTATGCGCCCCATGATGCTTTGCACCGCCATTTTAAGGTCGCCTGCGCTCAGCATGTGGGGCAGGGCATTGTCCATGCAGATGACGATATCGAAGGTGTCGGAAAAAACCTTCTCCAATGCGCGGAAGTCCGCATGGGCAAGGGAAAGCGTAACGCTCTGTTCCGCCGCACGGCGGGCAGCTTCCTGCAATTCCTTTTCACTGAAATCGGAAGCGGTGACGTCATACCCAAGCGCGGCAAGACCGATGGCCTGCGTGCCGATGCCGCAGGCACAGTCCAGAACGCTTGCGGACTTGTCAAAGCCATACTTTTGGAAAATGTCCTCCAGAAGCTGCGCCTGCTCACGTGTGGTGGCGGCCCAATCGGCAAAAAGCTTGTCGTACTGTGTCGCCATGCTGTCATAAAAAGTCTGCGTGATATCCATAAAGGTGGGTTCCTTACCTTCGTTATTTTCTTGCATGATACCATGAAAGACGGAACAAATTCAATCTGCAATTTAACACGGATGTGGGAAAACATTTACTTTTGCGCTGTGTTTTGCTACAATTGTTTTGTTGGAAAGAAAGCGGAAATGGCCTCTGCAGGGCAGCGGCGAAAAAGAAGAAAGTTTGACAACACAGAACTTTTTGAAAATAAAGATCGGAGCGACTATCATGAAATCTGTAAAAGACTATGTGACCACGATCCCGGATTTCCCCGAAGAGGGCATCATGTTCCGCGACATTACCTCCGTACTGGAGGATGCAGACGGTCTGCGCCTTGCTATTGATGAAATGCAAAAGCTTCTGGACGGCGTGGAATTTGATGTCATCGCAGGTGTGGAATCCCGCGGCTTCATCTTCGGCATGCCCATCGCCTACAACCTTGGCAAGCCCTTTGTTCCCGTGCGCAAGAAGGGTAAGCTGCCCAGAGCGACCGTCAGCCAGAGCTACACTTTGGAATACGGCGATGTGTCCACCATCGAGGTGCATGCAGATTCCATCAAGCCCGGTCAGAAGGTGGTCGTCATCGATGACCTGATCGCAACCGGCGGTACCGTTCGTGCAGCAGCACAGCTGGTGGAGCGCCTTGGCGGCGAAGTGGTGAAGATTTTGTTCCTGATGGAGCTTGCAGGTTTGAAGGGCCGTGAGCTTTTGGAAGGCTACGACGTTTCCGCCGTCATCACCTACGAAGGAAAATAAGAGAGAAAGAAAAAGCAGTCCTTATCGGACTGCTTTTTTGTTTGCGGGAAATCTTACATTCTGCTGCGGTAGACTTCAAGGTCCTGTCTTGCCCATTCTTTCTGCTGCTCGTCCTGCACCATAGAGTAGATTTTTTCTGCATAAACCAAAGCCTGTGCGTTGCTTTGGGGGATGCGGGTCTCCTGGGGGAAACGGTCAGTGGTGTCTGTGACAAGAAGGGTCAGAAAACTGTAAGCTGCGCGGAAGGTGTCTTCTTCAAACAGCCACCCGAAGGGCGCTTCCACGATCTCATCCATCTGGGAAAGCAGAAGATAGGCGATGTAGGCGTGGTTTTCAAACCCCTCCACCTCCCATGCAAGACGGGTGGATGCAGTGCCGCAAAGTGCCATCACAAGCGCGGTCGCAGGCTGGTCGGAAAGGAGCGCAAGGACCTTTTCAAATTCATCATTTTGCAGTGCGCAGTATGCCTGCAGTATTACAGCGCGCTGGATGTAGAGCATCTGGTGTGCTTTTTGCTTTTCGTCCAGGGTGTCGCCTACGGCATCCAGATAGGCACAGAATTCCTGCTGCGCATTGCGGGCATGCTCGGCACATTTGTCGGGGTAAAACTCGTTTTCCGTATAGTACAGCGCACATACCAGATACTGCACGCCAAGCACGCCGTGCACTGCCGCATCATCGTCTCCCAATGTGCCGAGATAGGCGCAGGTGTCGGCAAGCTTTTGCTCTGCGAAAAGTCCGCATTCTTCAGTATGTTCTTTTAAATATTCAGAGCAGACGGACAAAATCTGCTGCATGTATGTTTTAAAATCCATAACTGCAAAACCTCCTGTTATGCCTTAAATGCATTTAAACACAGCCTTCCTGCGCTTGTCAATTTTTAATGTTTAATCCCAT
>JAGBGW010000182.1 GCA_017935825.1 Clostridia bacterium | reverse complement strand
TCTTCGAGAAGCTTGGTTACCGCGTTGCAACCAACGCCATGGGTGCAAACGTTGCAAACGGTATGGCAACGGTTCTGATCAACAGCGTCAACGTCTTTGGTAAGCTTCGCGTGGACATGCAGGTCTTTGAAATGGACGAGCGTTATTCCCGTCTGACCCAGCCTGCCGTCAACCCCGACTACCTTGTTGTCACCAACATTACACGCGATACCATCAGAAGAAATGCGCATCCTGAGTATATCTTCGGTATTCTCAACGACTATACCGGCAAGGATACCCATGTGATCCTCAATGCGGACGATATCTGCTCTTCCATGCTGGTTCCCCAAAATAAGCGCACCTTCTACGGCATCGACCGTCTGGAATCCGATGTCACCGAGCCTTACAACCTGATCGCTGACCAGTGCATCTGCCCCAAATGCCACACCCGTTTGAAGTTCAACTACCTTCGTTATCATCACATCGGCAACGCATATTGCCCGAACTGTGACTTCAAATCCTACGATTCCGACTATCTTGTTGAGAAAATCGATGAAGAGAACAATGAGCTTGTTGTCAACATCCGCGGCGAACGCTTTGTATATCCCCTGGTACATGCGGCACTGTTCAATGTTTACAATGAAATCGCTGTGATCACTCTGCTGAAGGAATTTGGCATCGACAACGACAAGATCGTGGATGTTTTGGGTCAGACCAAGATCGTCGACACCCGTTTCCGCACCAAGCAGGCAGGCAACGCCACCGTCATCAGCACCATGGCAAAGGGTCAGAACTCCGTATCCGTCAGCCGTGCACTTGACTATGTGGTCAACGAACCCGGCAATAAGTCCATCGTCATCATCTATGACGACTATCATGATCGCTTCCATTCCAGCGAGCTGATCGGCTGGATTTACGACACCGACTACGAAGTTATGGCTCGTGAAGATGTCAAGCAGGTCGTAGCCCTCGGTCCCCGTTACATGGACCATAAGCTTCGCCTTCTGATGGCAGGTGTGCCAGAGGATCGCATTCTCTGCGCGGCGGAAGAATTCCCCACGCTTGACGATATGCTTACCGAGGGTATCGACAAGGTGTTTGTCCTTTACGATACAACCACTTACGATCTTTCCCTGCCTGTAACCCAGCGTGTGGTGGAAGTGTTTGAAAAAGCCGCTAAGGCCAACTGATTGGAGGAAGAACCGATGAAAATTGAAGTGTTGTATCCTGAAATCTGCTGCCTGTTCGGCGACAAAGCAAATGCACGCTACTTAAACGAGTGCATGAAGGAACACGAGTTTATCTACACTGCACTGAGCGAGGAACCTGCGTTTGTGAAGGAAGACGTGGCAATGATCTACGTTGCATCCATGTCCGAGTCCAGCCAGGAAATGGTAATTGATATTCTCATGCAGTACCGCGACCGTCTGGCAGAGCTTATTGAAAAGGGCTGCACCATCCTTGCAACCGGCAATGCCTTTGAGATCTTCGGCGAAAAGATCGTCACCGAGCGTGGGGAAGAGGTCAAAGCCCTTGACCTTGTACCCATCTGGACAAAGCGCCAGATCCCGCTTCGCTCCAACTCGCTGTATCTTGGCTCTTTTGAGGAGGATATTAAAATCGTCGGTTACAGCAGCCGCTTTGCAAATTCCTATTACAAAGAAGGTGCAGAAGTTCTCTTCCATGGCGAAAAGGGCTTTGGCATGAACCTTGAAGATACCAACGAAGGTGTTCGTTTCCACAACTTCTTCGGTACCCATCTGCTTGGACCGTTTTTGATCGAAAACCCCAAGTTCACGCTGTATCTGCAGAAGCTCATGGGGGTGGAAGAACCCCGTCTGGCTTATGAGGAAACCATTCTTGCCGCCTACGATATCCGTCTGAAGGAACATCAGAGTGATATCGAATTTGAATAATCATGCGTGATAAATCAACTTTTATTACTGTAAAGCTGGGCGCCATCCGCCGCAATGTGGAGAAGATCGTCTCCACCTACAGTGATTATCAATATCGCATTGCGGTGGTAAAAAGTGACAGCTACGGGCACAAGGGCAACGAGGTCGTCCGCAGAATGATCGAAGGCGGTGCAAATTATATCGCCGTCAGTTTCATTGGCGAGGCGCTTCGCATCCGCGAGAAGTTTAAAGACATCCCCGTGATGCTGCTTGTACCGCCGCCTGTTGAACTGATCGAAACTTGCGTGGAGCATGATATCGAAGTTACCGTGCGTGACATTGATTACCTGCAAGCGATTGCTGATAAAAATGTTAAAGTCCATCTTCGCATGGATGGTGGCTGCGACCTTTACAACGGTCCCAGGGATAAGGAAAGCTTCCGGCAGTTTATTGATGTCATCGACCGCGGCGCATGCACGCTGCAGGGACTTTATATCCACAACTATTTTGTGGAAGATGAAGTGCTTTCCAATGCTGAATTTGCTGCATTTGAAGCGATGACGGAAGGCTTTGATCTTGCATCTGTTCCCGTCGTCAGCACCCATAACTCCATGGCGCTGGTGGAATATGAAAAAAAGCCCTATTCCAATGCGTTCCGCATGGGCAATGTGATGTACGGCATTGAAAATACGTCGCTGGAACTGGAGGATACCTTCCAGTTGTACTGCGATGTGCTGAGCATCAAACACCTTGCAGCCGGTCAGAGCGTGGGCTATTCCAAATGCTACGAAGCAAAAGGGGAAGAGGCTTACATTGCAATGCTGCCCATTGGCTACGGCGACGGTTTTGCAAAAAGCAATATCGGCCGAGATATCTTCATCGCCGAAAAAAGATTTAAAATCGTCGGTGTTACGATGGACATCACTCTTGTGAAGGTGGATGAAACCGTAGGCGTCGGTGATCGCTGCACGCTCATTCAAAGTGCGCGTCATCTGGACGAAATCGCAGAACATATCCACACCATTGCAGAGGAAGAACTTTGCCTTCTCAATACCCGCATCGAGCGTATGTATCTGGAAGATTAAGCAAAACATAAAGCTGTATTTCCATACCGAAATACAGCTTTTTTCTTTTGTGTTTTCTTGACAAAAAACATGGTTGGTAGTACTGTTATTTTAGTGATTCATGCGCATATTATGCGTAAATTTTTACGGAGGTGAGAACACGGTGGACGCTGGCGAGCGATGGCATGAGACGGACGACGCTGTGCCGCGAAGTAGGCAAAACGTGCAGCACTGCTGTGTTGTCACGCGCATTTAAGGCACGCATTTGATTCTCGATACCATTGTCGCTTCTTTCAACTATCCAATGGATTCATTTTTGGATCGGAAAAAAGAGGTGCTTTTTAAATGGAATTCAATCTGACTGTTGATCAGATCAATGATCTGATCGAAAAAAATGAATGGGGCATTCTGCGCAATTACCTTGCAGAGGCAAACCCTGTTGATATCGCATTGCTTTTGGAAGAGCTGGATAACGACAAGATGCTTCTTGTATTCCGCATTCTGCCCAAAGACATTTCTGCGGATGTATTTTCCTATATGGAAGATACCGAGCAGCAGGCGCACGTTGTGGAGTCCATCTCCAACCATGAGGTCCGTGCGCTGATCGACGACCTGTTCCTTGACGATACTGTCGACTTCCTTGAGGAAATGCCGGCAAACGTCGTGACCAAGGTCCTTCGTAACACCAACGAGACCACAAGAAAGCTGATCAACCAGTTTTTGAAATATCCCGACAACAGCGCAGGCTCCTTGATGACCATCGAGTTTATCCAGTTCCGTTTGGGCTGGACAGTGCGCCGTGCAATGGATCATCTTCGCGCAAATGCAACGGATAGTGAAATGATCTCCACCTGTTTTGTCGTGGATGAAAGACGTCATCTGCAGGGTATTGTGGAACTTCGCCAGCTGATTTTGGCGGAAGACGATGCCATTATCGATAACATCATGGAGGACACTCCTCTTTGTGTAAATACGCTGGATGACCAGGAATACGTTGCATCCCAGACCCAGAAATACGACTTGACCTCCGTGCCTGTCACGGATAAGGAAGGTCGACTGGTTGGTATCATCACCATCGACGACGTTGTCGACGTCATCGAAGAAGAGAACACCGAGGACTTTGAAAAGATGGCTGCAATGCAGCCTTCGGAAGAAGAATACCTGAAAACAGGCGTTTTCTCCATGGCGAAAAACCGTATCGTCTGGCTGCTTGTGCTGATGCTTTCTGCAACCTTTACAGGACGCATCATCCAGCACTACAACGACCTTCTGCAAAGTGCCATCGTACTTGCGGCTTACTATCCCATGCTGATGAATACGGGCGGTAACTGCGGCTCTCAGGCTTCCACCATGGTCATTCGTGGTATGGCACTGGGCGAGATCGAATGGCGTGATATCTTCCGCGTGCAGTGGAAGGAACTTCGCGTAGGTTTCGTCTGCGCACTGGTTTTGTCCGCGGTCAACTTCCTTCGCATTCTGATTTTTGAACCTGCAGGTGCAACGATCGCATTTGTGGTTTCCATCAGTCTTTTTGCAACGGTTATTTTGTCCAAGTTCATTGGCTGCACCATGCCGCTTCTTGCAAAGAAGGTTCGCCTTGACCCGGCACTTATGGCAAGTCCCCTGATTACCACCATCGTGGATGCTTGCTCGCTGGCACTTTATTTCTTCATTGCAACGAAATTGCTGGCACTGTAAAGTTTTTGAAAGCATTCGCATACACTCTTCTACAAGGAGCGTGGTGCGGATGCTTTTTTCTGATTTAAGAAAAAAACAGGTGGTCAATACCATAAACGGCTGTTGTCTTGGACAAATCAGCGATCTGATTTTGGATGATAGCGGCATGCGCGTGCAGGGACTTGTGGTGCCGGGTATGCCAAAGGGCATTTTGGAGCGGATTCATGGGGCGCCTGATATCCATATCCCAATATCTTGTATTCAAAGCGTGGGAAATGATGTCATTTTGGCACGAATTGAGGGATATCAGGCAATAAACGCAAAAGAAAAATAGACAATTTGCCCATCTTTGTCTATAATAAAAGTAACAAAGACGAGAGGTGAAATTGTCTATGAAATGCGTATATTGCGGATGCAAAGACAGCCGCGTTGTTGATTCCCGTATGACAGAAGACGGCACTGTTATCCGCAGACGCCGCGAGTGCGAAAACTGTCAGAAGCGTTTTACCACTTACGAGAAAATTGAACAGGCACCTATTTACGTCATCAAAAACGATGGC
>JAGBGW010000181.1 GCA_017935825.1 Clostridia bacterium | reverse complement strand
TTTTACACTTCTTGTTCGTCTCTTCCACTGTACAGTTTTCAAGGATCACTCGTTGCCGTTTCAGCGGCAACGGATGCTATCTTACTACATCCGTTCGAGCTTGTCAACACTTTTTTCAAAGTTTTTTGAAAAAGTTTTTTGAGAAACTCTCTCAGATGCGGTGTTGCACCCCGCTCAATCGAGCGTGATATTATTTTACCTTTTTCAGGATTTTTTACAACACATGATTCAAAATTGTTTTCAGGTTTCGTTCGGATTATAAACCGAACTTTGTAAACTTTTTATCCGGATTTATCCGATTTATGCACATTTTCCCCATTGTGATGTTGATAACATTCGCCTTTTTCCGTCATTTATCCACCAAAAGAATCTGATTTTTCGTCAGAAAAAGAAGGCAGAAGCCGCCTTCTTTTCCTATTATTCGTCTTTGAAGTTTTTGCAGTGTTTCAAAATATTCTCATTTTTCCACAAAAAGAAAAGGATCAAAGGCAAAACCTTTGATCCTTTTTTGTAAAAATTATTCCATGTAAGGCTTCATGATGTTCATGAAAGCTTCCTGCAGGCCGTCAACTTTTGCAACTGCAGCTTCCATGGTGGGAGCCTGAGCGGAGAAGTAGACCTTGATCTTGGGCTCGGTGCCGCTGGGGCGGACAACTGCCCATGCACCTGCATCCAGTTCAAAGAACAGAACGTTGCTCTTAACGATCGGAATTTCCTCGGTTGCACCTTCTGCGGTGGTGCGGATGCTGGTCTGGTAGTCGCGTACTGCGCTGACTGCCACGTCACCCAGCTGCCAGGGCGTATTCTCGCGCATAGCGGACATGGTATTTGCCATCTTTTCCATACCATCCTTGCCGGGCATGGTGAAGGAGATGGTACGCTCGTAAGAATAGCCGTAGGTCTTGTACAGTTCCTGGATGCCATCGTAGAGGGTCATGCCGCGGGAACGATACCAGGCTGCAACTTCAACTGCCAGCATGGAGGCGATGACTGCGTCCTTGTCGCGGACAAAGGTGCCTGCAAGGCAGCCGTAGCTTTCTTCAAAACCGAACAGGAAGGTATGCTTGCCGGTCTCTTCAAACATTGCGATCTGCTCTGCAATGAACTTAAAGCCGGTCAGTACGTCGATGGTGGTGACGCCGAATGCATCGCAGATGGTCTTGGCAAGGTCGGTGGAAACGATGGTCTTGACCACTGCGCCGTTTTCGGGCAGGGTGCCTGCTTCCTTCATCTGGGTGAGGATGTAGTTCAAAATCAGGCAGGCGGTCTGGTTACCGGTCAAAACGGTGTACTGACCTTCATTCTTTACAAGAACGCCGAGGCGGTCGCAGTCGGGGTCGGTGCCAAGCACGATATCTGCGCCGACTTTCTCAGCCAGTTCGATTGCAAGGTTGAATGCATCGTGATCTTCGGGGTTGGGAGAGCGAACGGTGGAGAATGCGGAATCGGGCATTTCCTGCTCGGGAACGACGAAGACGTTCTTCAGGCCAAGCTCTGCCAGAACGCGGCGAACGGGGATGTTGCCGGTGCCGTGCAGGGGGGTGTAGACCACCTTGAACTCGTCACCCAGCTTTGCAAGCAGATCGGGACGAACGGATACGCCCTTGACGCGCTCGATGTAGACATCGTCCACTTCCTTGCCGATGATAGTCAGAAGGCCTGCTGCTTTTGCTTCTTCCAGATCCATCGTGGGAATTGCGCCGAAGTCCTGAATCTTATCGATGCAGGCGACAACGTCCTTAACGTGATCCGGAGGGATCTGACCGCCGTCTTCCCAATATACCTTATAGCCGTTGTAGATCGCAGGGTTATGGCTTGCGGTGATGACAACGCCGCCGATGCAGCCCAGATGACGCAGTGCGAAGGAAAGCTGGGGCACGGGACGAAGGGATTCATACAGATATACGTTTACGCCGGCTGCGCAAAGAACAGCTGCAGTTTCCTTTGCAAAAACATCGCTGTTTTTACGGGAGTCGTATGCGATGGCGACGCCGCGCTTTGCAGCTTCTGCGCCACAGGATACGATATAATCTGCCAGACCCTTGCTGGCACGGCGTACAGTGTAGACGTTCATGCGGTTGAGGCCTGCGGCCAGAACGCCGCGCATACCTGCGGTACCGAATTCCATCTCACGATAAAAACGATCTTCAATTTCTTTTTCGTCAGTCAAAGCTGCCAGTTCTGCACGGGAATCCTCATCAAGCCAAGGTGCAGCAAGCCAGCTGTTGTAACGTTCCATAGCGGTCATTGCGAATCAATCCTCCATATGAAATTATACGGGTCGCGTAATACCCCGAATTATTATATTTGTATTATACGCAATATAGGTACAGGTTTCAAATGTTTTCCCAAATTTTGCATACAAAAAAACGTACACTTTTTACAAGTGTACGTTTTTATTGGTAAAAGATTTACTTTGCAAGCTTCTCCAGTTCTTCGTTGAGCTTTGCAACCAGCTTGTCGGGGTCGATGCCGTGGCCCATGCAAGCTGCTTCCAGAGTCTCCATCTGTGCCATGGGGCAGCCGAAGCAATGCATACCGCATGCTGCAAGCGTGGGGATCAGTTCACGGTTCATGGCGACGACCTGACCGATGTTCATATCCTTGGTGATTTTCATATTGGAATACCTCCGATTTATTTTGCAAATTTCGATTTGCGATTCAGATTCATGCCGTACCTTCGTACACCTATAGCATATCCTTTTTTTCGTCGTTTGACAATATCCAACTGATTTAATAAGAAAAAAGATTTTCAAATTGCAGCAAAAGATTGTAAAAAAATCTGTTCGTGATAAGATGAAAGAAGCGGCACGTGCCGCAAAGAAGATATTGGAAGTGAAAGTTATGGAAAACCACGCAAAGCACGAATGTGCGGATGCTTTGTCTTTGGAAATTGCAAAGGATGCAAAACAGGCTGTGGAGGAGTTGATTGCAGAAGCGGGTCTTAAAAAAGGTCAGCTTTTTGTCGTGGGCTGTTCGTCCTCCGAGATGATCGGTCTTCGCATCGGCAAATACTCAAGCTTTGAGGCGGCACGCGCTGCTTTCTTCCCTATTTATGAAACGCTGAAAGAGCACGGCATCTACCTTGCCGCACAGTGCTGCGAGCATCTGAACCGCGCACTGGTCATCGAGCGTGAGGCGGCGGAAAAATTCGGTTACGAAATCGTGTCTGTCTGCCCCCAGCCCAAAGCAGGCGGCTCCTTTGCCACCATTTGTTATGCCAACATGGAAGATCCCGTGATGGTGGAGCACATCCGCGCGGATGCAGGCATCGACATCGGCGGCACGCTCATCGGCATGCATCTGAAGCATGTGGCAGTGCCCGTTCGCCTTTCCATCAATAAGATCGGTCAGGCACCCATCATCTGCGCACGCACCCGTCCCAAGTATATCGGCGGCGAGCGGGCCGTGTACGTCCCCTACGAGGAGGAATAACGCCATGCGATGCAGCTGTGCAAATTGCGACGCCTTTATGGTCAACGATGACGGCAGAAGAATGGGCTGTGTCTGCCCCGAGTGCGGCTACCGCTGCGACGCCTGCCTCGGCACCAACACGGTGATCAGCCGCGATGCGCTGGAATCCTTCCGCAGCATTGCCGAGAAGATCGAAAAGCGACAGGGCAACACCCATTGGGAAGAATAATCGAACAAAACAGCACCCCCTCTCCATGTGCATCATGGAGAGGGGTTTTTCTATGTGACATTGATTCAGTCTTTATTCGTGCGAAATCGTACCGTTTTCACCAAAGCAGACAATGTGCTCATCGTTTTGACGATCGATCAATCGCCACGCCTCGTCCTTTCGCGAACATGACATAAACTGCTCAAAAACCACGCCGTTTGAAAAGGTGATGATGAGATCGTTCACGTCAGAAAGCCTGCATGCTTCAACCACAGCGTTTTGCATTTTCGACTTGAATCCTTTTGCCTGCACATCAAAAACACTGCTCAGCGCGTCAGGTCTTCCGACCAAATCATATTGCCAATCTTCGGGAACATTTTCGAAGTATGGTTCATAAATATCCCTTGATGCCAAAAGAATCGTATGATTTTCCCGAAAACGCCACGATGTTTGGACGTGAAAGGAATACTCTGCATCTGCTCCAAGCTGCAGGCAGAGCATATCAACCGCACGGCTGATGTTGTTAAACTGTTTTCCAATGATTCTTGATACCATAAGCAGTCACCTTCCCCTTGCACAGGGTATTTTGTGATGAATCCATTCGACAAATTGGAATTGGTATTATACTGGTTTAATC
The DNA here is from genome assembly GCA_017935825.1 of Clostridia bacterium. Classification (GTDB taxonomy): domain Bacteria; phylum Bacillota; class Clostridia; order Christensenellales; family Maliibacteriaceae; genus RGIG9107. The sequence continues at coordinate 105 of JAGBGW010000181.1, read as the reverse complement.
AAACCGTTTGTCCAGAATGTCTCAAAGGTTTCAGTTGAACCGCCGTGCTCGACAATTTTACCGTCAACAACTCTGTCAATGTCAACTCCCGTAATTTCTAAAACC
>JAGBGW010000022.1 GCA_017935825.1 Clostridia bacterium | reverse complement strand
ATTGCGGTGCCATCCGTCGCATGTTGATCGCATCACTCACAACAGTTAAAACCCCATAAGAACAGCGCCAACACAATTGCTTGTGTTGGCGCTGTTTGTTTTTACAACTGTACTACACTTCTTATTTTACCTTATGCTCTGCAAGCACATCGGCGGTGATGTCTGCAAACTCGTCCAGAAGCTCTAAAAGCGTTTCTGCGTGCTCCGCGCCCATGCGGTTGATTATTTCATCCACCGCGGCAAGCGTGGTCTCATACTCCTTTTTAAAGAGTTTGTAGCCCTGGGGTGTCACGCTGACCAGCACGGTACGGCGGTCTGCTTCGTCACTCTTGCGGCTGACAAGGCCCTTTGCCTCCAGTCGGTTGACAAGCTGGGTGGCGGCAGGCTGGGTGGTGTGCAGACGGGTGCTCAGTTCACACACGGGCAGCACTTCTTTTTTCAGTTTCCCGTTGTAGGCGTTGAGGACGATCATCATCGACATTTCGCCGGGGCTCAAGGTTTGGCAAAGCGCAGTGGGTATGCCGAGCTTGCGGAAACGGAAAATGGTGCTGAAAAGCTGCATGGTTGCTTCATGATGTTCTGCCATAAAAATGCTTCCTCCTTGTATGCGGCGAAAATATTCTTCAGGAAGATCCCTTCCAAAAGATATTATTCGCCTTGATTCTGCAAAGTCATATCATTTTTTGCGGCGAGGCGTTTTTTCTCCTGTCGCTGGAAGAGCAATTCATACATCGCGGGAATGACAAACAGTGTCATCAGCGTTGCGTAGGTAAGACCACCGATGCAAACGATTGCCACAGGCTGCATCAAATCCGCACCAAGGCCCATACCAAGTGCCAGAGGAACAAGACCCAATACCGTGGTAATCGTGGTCATCAGCACGGGACGAAGACGGGTAGCACCCGCTTCCACGACCGCTTCACGCACACTTTTTCCTTCATCGCGCAGCTGATTTGCATAGTCGATCAATACAATACCATTGTTGACGATGATGCCAACCAACATGATGAAACCGATCATGGCGATTATGCTCATCTCCATTTTGCAAAGCGCCAGTGCAAACAGACCGCCCGTAAAGGCAAGGGGAATGGTAAACATGACGATAAAGGGAGATTTCAGCGACTGGAACTGTGCCACCATGATCAGATAGATGATCACGATACCCAAAGCAAGCATTTTGCCAAGTTCCGTCATTGCATCCATAATGGTTTCATTCTCACCGGCAAACTCCATTGTTACGCCGCCGGGCAGATCCAAATCCCGAAGTGCGCGCTGGGCAGCCACGGTAACGTTGGTGACATTATAGCCCTCAGCAATACTGCCTGTCACAGACAGGTAACGGCGCTGATTGCTGCGCGAGATGGAATTCATGGTCTGTGTTTCCATTATATCAGCAATATCGTTCAAAGCAATAACTTTTTCTTCTCCAGAACGATCTGTAACCGTAAATTCATAGTTTCGAACATCATCAAGGGACAACGTTCTTGCATCGGCAGAGAATACCACCACATCCACATCGTTATTATCCACGCTGATGGAAGTTGCAGTAGCACTGGTGGTCATAGCCGTTGCGATCTGCTGATAGACCTGTGCAACCGTCAGACCGTGCTTCATGGCAGCTTCCTTATCCACGCTGATGCGAAGCTCCGGAGTGGTTTCGCCTATGCCGTCGGAAACCCGGTCCACACCTTCCACATTTGAAAGCTTTTCTGCCACGATTTTTGCAGACTCCTGCAAATCAGACAATTCGTTACCGCCGTAAAGGTGGATGGCAATGCCGCTGCCGCCAAGAGCGCTCATATCGCTCATAGAAGAAGATCCCGTTACGGATACCTGACAAGGTTTTCCTTCAAACAAGGCTTCGATACGGTCTTCCAGATCGTAGATCTGTGCATCTTCCTCCACCAAAACATACATGGTGGCGGATGTGGTGCTGGCACTGCCCGAAGACAGACCCACCACAGAGGTTACACCGGAGGAAAGCATGGCACCTACCGTATCCACACCTTCAAAGCTGCGGATCTGCTGGCTGATGCTGTCGCAAAGTGCTGCGGTATCGTCAAGACCTGCATCCTCGTCGGTCATTTCGATGTTGATCATGATCTCGGTAGCCGCCATCTTGGGCATATAGACAAAGCCGTTGGAGAAGCCTGCAAAGACGCTGAAAATCAACAGCACAAAGGACATCAGTAGCACCACAGGTTTTACATTGAGCATGGCGCGCAGCAGCTTTTTGTAGCCTTTATGCTGACCGCGCTTGCTCGCACGCACTTTGACGCCCTTTTTCAGCATCGATGCCGACATGGAGGGCACCACGGTCAAAGAGATCACAAGGCTTGCGCCAAGGGAGTAGGCAAGTGTCAGTGCCATATCTGCAAACAGCTGTCTGGTCAAACCCTGTACAAACACAATGGGTGCAAAGACACATACCGTGGTCAGCGTAGAAGCCGTAACTGCCATTGCCACCTGAGATGCACCCTTGATGGCTGCATCTTTTGCGCTCATGCCAAGGGCGCGCAGACGATAGATGTTTTCGATGACGACGATGGAGTTATCCACCAGCATACCGACCGCTATGGCAAGACCTGCAAGAGACAGAATATTCAGGGTAACGCCGCTGAAGTACATCAGTGTAATGGCAAAGAGCAGACTTACAGGGATGCTGCAGGCGGTGACAAAGGTGGGACGAAGATCCCACAAAAACAGGAACAATACGATGATGGCAAACAATGCGCCCATCAAAAGGTTTTCCAGGACGGAATCCACCACCAAATTGATGTAGTCGCCCTGGTCCATCAGCATGGTAAAATGCAGACCGTCGTATTTTTCCTCCAGTTCCTGCAAGGTTTTGGAGATATTGCGGGAGGAAACGGTGGTTGCATAGTTGGACTGTTTGGAGAAGGTGAGCATGATGCCGGGGTTGCCGTTGATGTTGGTATAAACTTCATCGGAATTATCCACGATCTGCACCTGCGCCACATCGTGCAGATAGATGGGATCCGTATCGTCCAGACCAAGGTCGATCAAAAGCAGATCTTCCAGCTGATCCTGCGTCAGTTTATCACCCACACGTACCAGATGTGCATTGCCGTCGGCGTCATCCACATAGCCGGCCGGCATAGAGAAGTTCTGCGCACCGAGGATCGCGGCAATGTTGTTCTGGGTCAGGATCGTATTCAAATCCGCATTTTTATATGCCGTCTGTTTTGCATCTTCCAGCTGTTCCTGCGCGCTTTCAAGTTCTGCACGGGTACCTTCCAGCTGGCTGAGCATCTGGGGCATGGAACTTTCTGCCGAAACCACCTGGATCAACCCTGCCGTGATCTGCATGGATTGGGTGATTTCCATTTCTTCCAGCGTCTTATATGCCTCGTCGAT
>JAGBGW010000180.1 GCA_017935825.1 Clostridia bacterium | reverse complement strand
CATGCACCTGCCAAAGAAGTTGGCAAGTGCATGTCAAATTTGCTTTTATGCCGCAGACAAGGTTGTTCTCTGACCGGCCTTGTGGAAGTACATAAGGCCTTCGTCGCCCACCTGCGTGAAGGAGATGGTGTCAATGTCAAAGCCAAGTTCGTAGGTGATCTCAGCCTGATGACCCGTGGTGTAGATCAGCGTCAGCATGCCGTCGTCGGATACTTCATAAGTGCCTGCGTAGTCCGCATCTGCCTCGCTGCGATTCCAGCCGCCAAAGTAGGTGAAGGTACCATCAGCGTTGAAGGTATAGATGCTGATCCATTCACCACCATCGGGAAGATCGTCGATGGCCTGCAATGCGTGTGCGCAAAGAAGGTCGATCCAATCCTGCGCATTGGAGGAGGTCACTTCCTGGGAATCCTGCAGCTCTTCGGGAAACTCGTCTTGTTCGATTTCCTCAACCTCTTCGCTCTCAGCTTCCTGTGTTTGCTGCTGTGCACCTGCTGCCTGATCCACCAGCGTCTGCGTCTGCTGCTGCATGGTCGTGTTCGTGGAAGGTTCATTCTTGGGCTTTGCACCGCAGCCTGCAAGAAGGCTTAAGATAAGCACTACGGTTAAAATGAAAGTAAGTTTTCGGTTCATTTGTTTTTCCCTTTTCTTCTTTCGAATTGAAAATTTTATTGACTAATGGGCGGATTCATTTTAGCATAACGAAAGTCTTTATAAAAGGTAAAAAAGATGCATCCGAAACATTTCGGATGCATCTTTGCGTTTATAGGTTATTCAGCTTTTGCTGCCTTTTTTGCTTCGCGCTTGTTGTCCCATGCGTTTACGCAGATTGCGCATGCTGCGTCGCCGGTGATGTTGACCACGGTGCGGCCCATGTCGAGGATACGGTCGATGCCAAGTACCAGTGCGATGCCTTCCAGGGGAAGACCGACACTCTGAAGTACCATGGAAAGCATGATGACGCCGGATCCCGGAACACCTGCAGTACCGATGGATGCAAGAACAGCCGTCAGGATGATCATAAGCTGTGCGCTGATCGTCATCTCAATGCCGAAGATCTGTGCAATGAAGATTGCGCAGACACCCTGATAGATCGCGGTACCGTCCATGTTGATGGTGGCGCCAAGGGGCAGTACGAAGGAGGAGATCTCTTTTCTGACACCCAGCTTTTCGGTTGCTTCAAGGTTGAAGGGCAGTACGCCAACGCTGCTTGCGCTGGAGAATGCAAAGACGATGGGCTGTGCCATACCGCGGAAGAACTTCAGGGGGCTAAGATTTGCAAACAGCTTCACGGAAGAGGAGTAAACCACCACCATGTGCAGAATGTATGCTGCGTATGCAACAAGGATGACCTTGATCAGAGGAAGCAGGATCTCAGGACCGTTGGATGCGATAACGGGGCAGATCAGGCAGAATACACCGATTGCAGACAGCTGGATGATGAAGCCCATAATGCGGAAGCAAACTTCTGCAAAGCTTTCCACAACGTCAGCAGCCAGCTTGCCCTTCTCACCGGAGAGGATAATGCCAAAGCCGAAGAACAGTGCGATCACGATAACCTGCAGCATGGTTGCATTTGCAAGAGGGGTGATTGCGTTGGAGGGGAAGATGTTGACGATGGTGTCGATGAAGCTGGGTGCTTCCTTTGCTTCATATACCAGTTCCTCTGCAGGAAGGGTGAAGCCTGCGCCGACGTTCAAAACGTTGGCAAATACAAGACCGATGGTGACTGCAAGTGCGGTGGTAACAAGGTAGAATGCTACCGTGCGGCCGCCGATCGCGCCGACCTTCTTGATATCCTTCAGGGAGATGATGCCCTGAATGATGGAAAGAAGAACGACCGGTACAACGATCATCTTGATCAGGTTCAGGTAGATCGTGCCGATGGGCTTGATG
>JAGBGW010000179.1 GCA_017935825.1 Clostridia bacterium | reverse complement strand
TGTCCGGATCTTTTGGTCTCATCGGCTTCACCCTAACGTCCAGTTAAGGCGAATCCTCTTCAACCAAAATCTCTCGAACATTCCTCATCCAAATGTGCTGCGCAGTTTTTTCGGAGCAGATTTGAGTCCAGATGAGGCGTTTCCCGAAGGCAATCCCGAGCGGATTGGCAAGGGAAAGAACGAAATATGGGCGCAAATCCGCCCGAATAAAACCGAATTAGTTCGAGTTATGTGAGGTTAAACACATGTATGAAGATTTTGTCAAGGACCGCATCACGGCCCTGCGTTTGAAAAAAGGCGTATCGGAATACCAGATGAGTTTCGATCTGGGACACAGCCGAGGCTATATTTACAACATTTCTTCCGGCAAGGCATTGCCGCCTTTGCGCGAGTTTTTTGTCATTTGCGACTACTTCGGACTGACTCCCCAGCAGTTTTTTGATGAATCTGCGCAAAATCCGCTTTTGCTGCAGCAGGCATTGGACGGGATGAAAAAACTGAGTCAGGAAGATTTGCAGCTGGTGATGCAGCTGATCGATCGTCTGAAAAAAGAAGAAAACAAATAAAACAGGCAGAGTACATGATACTCTGCCTTCTTTTTATTCCACCGAAACGATGATCTTGCCGCATGTCCTGCAATAGGCGGCTTCCATGCAACTGCCCACAAAGAACTCCTGCAGCATTTTTCTTGAAAGCACGATGTCCTCATCCGATGCCGCCAAGGTCTTTTCAGGTCCCCAGCGGAGTCGATGGCTGCATTTTAAGTAACCATCGCGCATCGGTTCCTTGCAATACGGACAGTTCACGCATCTTCCTCCTGTTCGTTTTTCTTTTGGATCTGCTGATGGATATTCAGCATTTCCTGATCAATGAGATGCAGTGCATCAGAACACGCATTCATTCTCTTCAAAAGATTTTCGGGGATATTGGAGTCGCTCTTGTAGTAGAGCTTGTGTTCAAGGCTTGCCCACATATCCATTGCGATGGTACGAATCTGCACCTCCACCAAAGTATCCTTTCTTCCCCCTGTAAGGAAAATGGGAATGGAGACGATCAGATGCAGGCTTCGGTAGCCGTTGTCTTTTGGATTGTTGATGTAGTCCTTGCGCTTGACCAGCGTTACGTCATCCTGCTCAAGCAGCAGCTGTTCCACGCGCCACACATCGTCGATGTAATTACAGATGACGCGGATGCCTGCAATATCCTGCACACCGATCGCCACGCTGTCACTGTTCACCGGCAGCCCTTTTCGCTCCAGTTTCTGTATGATACTTGCAGGGCTCTTCAGACGGGACTCGATATGGTGAATGGGATTGTGCTCAAACTGCACATTGAAGGCATCATCCAATATTTCAAGCTTGGTCTGCACTTCTTTGATCGCCGCACGATAGACCTGCATCTGTACAGCAAACTTTCGCATATTGATGGCAGAGTTCTCCTGCGTATTTTGTACCGCTTTTTGCATGTACATCACTTCCGTTCTTTTCAGTGTTTCTATATTCTATAACGATTATACACCAACGTATATGCGCTTGTCACATTAAGAAAAAGCAAGCAAAGACACACCTGTCTTTGCTTGCTTTTTGTCTTTTAAGTGAACTTAAACTTCGGGCTTGCTGGCGGTTTCAAACAGCTCCTGCACAGCCCTTTCGGGTGCCTTGGTGCAAAGCGTTACAACGATTGCTGCAATGCCGCCCAGAATGAAGCCGGGGATGATCTCGTAGATGCCGGTGGAAGAAAGGAATGCAAGCCAGCAGATATCCACAACTGCGCCCACAAGGATACCTGCCACTGCGCCCTGGAAGTTGAAGCGCTTCCAGAACAGGGACAGCATGATCGCAGGACCGAATGCTGCGCCGAACAGACCCCATGCGTTTTCAACAAGGCTCATGATGGTGCCGCTGCCGGGGTTGGATGCGATCAGCAGAGCCACAACTGCGATGATCATAACCACGATACGGCCTGCCCAGAGCATTTCCTTATCGGAAGCATTCTTGCGGAATACGGGTTTGTAGACGTCGCTTGCAAATGCGGATGCGGATGCAAGAAGCTGGGAGTCTGCAGTGCTCATTGCTGCTGCAAGAATTGCAGAAAGCAGGATACCGGAGATCAGCGGAGGGAAGATACGACGAACCATGGTGATGAATACGGTGGAAGAATCTGCGATCTCACCAAGGAACAGGCGACCTGCCACTGCGGATACAGCGGACATGATCAAAATGACGGTAGTCCAGGAAATACCGATCACGCTGGACTTCTTCAGTTCCTTCTCAGAGCGGATGGACATGAAGCGGACGATGATGTGAGGCATACCGAAGTAGCCAAGACCCCAGCCAAGACCGGAGACGATCTCTTTCCAGTTGGTACCAAAAC
>JAGBGW010000178.1 GCA_017935825.1 Clostridia bacterium | reverse complement strand
GCATACCGAAGTAGCCAAGACCCCAGCCAAGACCGGAGACGATCTCTTTCCAGTTGGTACCAAAACGAAGGAAGCCTTCGGGCAGAGGAGAAACCTCAACGCTGCCGCCCTTGACCAGTGCCAGTGCGAAGATGGGAGCGATCAGAAGTGCTGCAAGCATCAGCAGGCCCTGGAAGAAGTCGGTCCAGCAAACTGCGCTGAAACCGCCAAGGAAGGTGTAACCGATGATGATGATCGCCGCGCCATACATTGCGATGGTGGCATCGATACCCATAACGGTGTTGAACAGCGTGCCGCAAGCCTTGATGCTGGAAGCAGCATAGACGGTGTAAGCCACGATGAAGATGATTGCGCAGATGATCTGCAGAAGACCGCTCTTGGAAAGGAAGCGGTTGGTCAGATACTGCGGAATGGTGATGGAGTCGTTTGCCGCGATGGAGAAACGACGAAGACGGGGTGCTTCAAAGATCCAGCTGAGAGCATAGCCCAAGCCAAGACCGATGGCGATCCAGGTCTGACCCATGCCAAGCGCATAGATGGATGCAGGAAGACCCAGCAGTACCCATGCACTCATGTCGGAAGCACCTGCAGAAAGAGCAGAGACCCATGCGCCCATCTGGCGGCCGCCAAGGAAGTAGTCCTTATCAGAACCGCCCTTGGAACGGAAGAAGAAGAACAGGCCAATGCCGATCATAAACAGGAAGTAGGCAATAAAGACGATCAGTTCGGTATAATTCATGTCAAACTCCTTACATGAAATATTTTCATGATAAACATGTAAATCTATCATCAAACACGTTGCATTATACAGCATATCTTAACGACTTTCAAGCGCATCTTAACATTTTCTTTGCGATGTATTCGATATAATTCCGCAATCCCTGAAACACTTGACGGTGAATTGTCACATTTGGTTTTAACGGAGGGGAAACAACCTGGACACACAAATCGAATTCGCCGAAAATTATGGTATAAAGTGATAACTACAGCCATTGGTTTTGAAATAAAGGAGATACGACATGTTAAGAATTGTGGTGGATTCGGGCAGCAGCATCAAGCAGGATGAAAAAGCGCTCTACGGGGTGGACATCCTTCCCCTTCGCGTGCAGATGGGAAATGATTCCTTTTTGGACGGCGTGGACCTGAGTGTGGATGAGTTCTACAACCGCCTGATCAACCTGAACGAATTTCCCAAGACGTCCCTGCCCTCGCTGGAGGACACGCAGAATCTTGTACAAGGATATACTGCCGCAGGCGACGATGTGCTGATCATCACCATTTCCTCTGGCATCTCCGGCACCTTCCAGACGATGAAGATGCTGTTTGCCGATAACCCCCACGTTGCAGTTTTCGATTCCCAAATGGCTGTGGGCGGCATCCGCTTCCTTGTGATGGAGGCAAGAAAGTACGAGACCGAGCCCCTTGACGTGATCGTGAAAAAGCTGGATGCCCTCGTGCCCCGCATCGTCACTGCAGCAATTCCCGAAACCCTCGACTACCTGCTTGCAGGCGGTCGCTTGAGCAAACTTTCCTGGATGTTCGGCACCATGCTTTCCATCAAGCCCGTTATCGGTTTTGTGGAAAGTAAAGTCACCGTGCTTTGCAAAAAGCGTGGCCTCAAAGCCGCCATGAAGCAGATCGTGGACATGACGGTGGCAGATAAGTGCGATCCCACCTACGGCATCATCGCATCCTATACCTATAATAAGGATAACATCGATCAGGTCATCGCCATGTCGCCCCCTGAAATCCAGGCCATGGTCGCCGCCTACGATAACCTCATCCCCTCCATCGCCTGCCATTGGGGTCCCAACGCGTTTGGCTATATCTACGTAAAAGGTGAATAAGAAAAATAACAGCCCAGACAATCGCTTGGGCTGTTTTGCTTTGCATAAAAAAGCCTCCCCCGCTTGCAGCGGGGGAGGTGGCACGGCGAAGCCGTGACGGAAGGGGTGCTGCTCAATCTTTCATCAGTGCATCCCAGGTATCTTCACCCACGATGCGGTCGGCAGAAAGGCTGCGGGCTTTCTGGAAAGCTTCCACCGCATCCCCTGTCTCTGCACCGAAGTCTCCGTCTGCACCGTATTTGGGGAAGTTATATCCCAGTGCAAACAGCCGTACCTGCAGTGCTTTGACCACGGGATGGGCGCGATTCTGCGAAGCGGACACCTGCGGCAGAGCATTTCGAAGTGCTTCGTCCGCCTCCCCTGTTTCCTCCTGCTGCAAAAGCTTCTGCAAATCGCGGATGAAGGATCGCCCATTATAAACGCAGTTTTCGCAAGGTGCGTTTTCCACGCCTTCGGCAATTTCTTCAAAGGGGAAGTATCTGCCTGGGCAAGCGGTGGAACCCACGTCACGATGTCCTTGCACACGGGTGATGCCGTATTTCTCTTTCAAAAAAGATACAAGCTCACTGCCTGCAATGCGCTGTACATCGGGCATGGTCGGTTCGGTGTCGTAATTGCCCTCAAAGCAAATGCCGATGCTGTCGTAATTGGCGCCGCCTGCGTGAGCACCCACGTACTTTTCAGGTCTTGCACGGTAGACACTGCCATCTTTTCGGATAAAGAAATGGTAGCCGATACCTGCCCAGCCCCGTGCCTTATGCCAGCGATGCACGTCGTCGGCAGAGCAGGTCACCGCCGCCGCATGGTGCAGAATGATGCGGCGGGTGGATTTACGGATTTCCATGCCGCCAAAGCTGTAAGTCTTTTCGATGATCTTCATCAAACCACGTCCTTTCGGGTAAAGTAGTAGGTCATGACCGAGCCGTAGGTGGTGCAGTACAGGCTTAAGAGTTCCTTGGGAGGGTCCACATCGCACAGCAGCATCACGCCCATCAGCGCCGTCATCATGATCGTCACAAGGCTTTTGACTGAAATCAAATTCAAAAATCGTTCTTTCATGTTTCACCTCCTTTACAAAATTCCGATTCTGTTGAGCATATACGCTGTAAGGGCACCTACAAGTGCCATGAGAAATTTATCTGCCACAGTCTCCCAGCGTCTGGCAGGCACGCCCGCCAAGGCCTTTACATCGGTCTTAATCTCACCAATGTCCCCTTCCATTCGCTCCTGCTTTTCCGCCATGACGGATACGGAAGACACTAGTTTATCCAGATTGTCCTGCCGTTCCTCCATGCGATCAATGCGGTGGGTGTTGCTTTTGCTGCGGCTTTCCGTATCTTTCAGCGCAGTTACGATCTGTTCATTCGTCACATAAAGTACCTTCCTTTCCATTCTATGAATCTGCGCGCCCCGCTGCGCCTTGTAACATTGTATTGAAGCCTTCACTGTCCACCAATCAGATCCACAGAAAATTGGGCATAAAAAAAGCCGATGCATCAGCATCGGCTTGAGAATTTGATTTTACGGCAGCTTTACGCCATAGGTTGCAAGTACGTCCAGCGGCACTTCCATACGCACCGTCATCAAAGGATCGACGATCTGACAGACGATCAGGTCACCCACCAGGGACAGCAGCATGCATGCGCCAATGGAATCAAGACCGCAGGACTTCACCAGGAAATCGCGCATTGCACGGGATGCGGTGACACTTGCTTCGTCCAGCGTGGGTTCGGACTGGATGGTCATCATGTGGGTGTCATCGACCACCATGGGGGTGGGAAGATCCACGTTTTTCAGGACATGGACCTGCACCTGTACGCGGCCGCGGCATTCCATACCACAGCTTGCCACTTCGCCGTCAGCCATCTTTGCGTGCAGGTCGCCAAGGCAGAACAGCGCGCCGGGGGTGGTGACGGGAAGATACAGGCTGCAGCCCTGGGTGATCTTGCGGCAGTCCATGTTGCCGCCGTGCTTGCCGGGGGTCTTGGTGTCGATATCCTCCCCTGCAGGTGCGGTACCGATGCAGCCGATCATGATGTCAAGATCAAGGGAAAGCTTGTCATCAAAGATAATCTTGTTGTCGCGGATCTGATAGATACGGGGCAGCTTCTCCGTAACGATATCGTCAAAGGGCGCGCAGCCGGGGGTGGTGCGGATGATGCCCGTATCGGCAACTTCCATTTTCAAAATGTCAACTTTAAGCACATCGCCGGGCTCTGCGCCTTCGATATAAAGGGGACCGATGACGGGGTTGGAAAACTGCTTATGGGGCAGCATGGGACCGGTTTCGGACACGATGCAATCGTCAAAGCAGTCGCGGGTGACAAATTCCACAATGTCGCCGTCCTTACAATGGGCAGCAGGCGCATTGTTTGCAGACATAACGCCTACGGCATAGTCTCTTTCGATTACAAGCATTGGTATTTCTCCTTATATAAAAATAGTTCGTACAAAAACGTTATTACCAGTATACACAAAAAAACTGCGGATGAAAACCATCCGCAGTTCTTGTTTTTTAATTTGCCTTGCTAAATTTTTCTTTGACCAGCTTGACCACCGTGCCCGAAAGCAGGAACAGTGCGATCAGGTTGGGGATCGCCATGAGGCCGTTGAAGGTCTCAGCAATGCTCCAAAGAAGCTCCAGATCCATCGTAGCGCCGACGATCGCCATCAGAGAATAGACGATCATGAAGGGCTTGATCCACTTGGAAGAAGTGATGTACTCCATGCAGCGTGCGCCGTACAGACCCCAGCCAAGGATGGTGGAGAATGCAAAGCAGCACATTGCAACTGCAGTGAAGATGCTGACCCAGTTGCCGTAGGTTGCAACAAAGCCGCTGATGGTAAGTTCAGCACCTGCGCCGACACCGTAGTTGACGGTGATTCCGCTGCAAAGAATTGCAAGAGCAGTCAGCGTGCAGATGATGATGGTATCGGCAAAGACTTCGAAGATGCCAAATACGCCCTGTTCCACAGGATCCTTCACGTCGGAAGAAGCATGTGCGATGGAACCAGTACCAAGACCTGCCTCGTTGGAGAAGATACCGCGTGCGATACCCTTTTGCAGGCTGACCACCATGGTACCAACGATACCGCCGGTGACAGCGGAAGGATTGAATGCACCGCGGAAGATGGATGCAAATACAGCAGGCACGTGCTTAAAGTTGATCACGACGATGCCGATGCCAAGGACGATGTACAAAAGCGCCATGAAGGGAACCAGCTTTTCAGAAACCTTACCGATGCGCTTGATGCCGCCCAGAAGAACCAATGCGATGACGATGGTCATCACGATACCAAGCACAAGACTGATGGTACCCTGCATTTCGGGGG
>JAGBGW010000177.1 GCA_017935825.1 Clostridia bacterium | reverse complement strand
GGCTGCGGTGGTCATTTCCTGTGCCGAGAGGTTGGAAAAGCTCTCCGACATGTCGATGATGGCGGTATCTTCCGTTTTGCTGACACCCAGAAGTTCACAGGATTCGGGGATGGCAGAGGTAAGCGTACTACCCTCTGCAGGACCTTTTGCAAGCTCCGTCATGATGGCGGACAAATCATTGCTGCCTGTCACGGACCGCGTCACGGGCACCAGAAGGTCATTGGCAGAATCGTAGAAAGCAAGGCGCACCTGCGATACGGACTCCCCTGCGGAAACGCTCAGGGCTTCCTGCTCGGCATTGACGGCAAGGCTTGTGACCGTGTCTGCGATGGAAGTGCCAAAGGGCAGCAGCGCCGCGGCCTTACCGTTTACGGTATAGTGCACCACATCGATTTGCGGCATGTCAAGAAGCGTGGCGGTCATGGAGGAAATGGCAAGCTTTTCAGAATCTGCATCGGTGCAGACAAAGCCTGACAAATCCACCTGCGCGATGCCGCCCGAGACGGAAACCGTGGCTGTTGCGCCTTCGGGCAGTGTGGGCATGACACCCAAAGACGATGCATCGGTCCAGTTGGCGGAAGTGTCGTGCAGAAGGTCCAGCGCTGCCTGCGCCATGTTGTCAGAGGATGCCACCTGCCGCGTGATGGGCACAAGATAGCCCTGCGATGCGGAGTAGTAGATGTTCATGGATTGGGTCAGATTTTCCGTGGACGTGGGGATTTCCTCCTGCGGTATCTCCTGCTGCGGCTGGGACGAACAGGACGTGCTTGCCAGAATCGCCAGCACCACAACGATGACAATCGCCGCAAGAAGCGGTACATATTTCTTCATGGGTGTTCCTCCTTGTGCAATACATTCCTGATGTAATGTATGTAAGCAGGAAGAAGGAAAGAACAGTAAAAAAGACAGTTCGAACGGATTCAAACTGTCTTTTGTCTTTAATGTTTGCAAACGCTGATGCTGGCGTTGTAATAGACGAAGGAACGGGGCTCCACGCTCTTGGTCAGCCACACATTGCTGCCGATGATGCAGTCGTCGCCGATGATGGTATCGCCGCCCAAAATGGTGGCGCCTGCGTAGATGACCACACCGTTGCCGATTTGGGGATGGCGCTTGATGCCCTTGATGGGGTTGCCGTTTTCGTCGGCATCAAAGCTTTTTGCGCCCAGGGTGACACCCTGATAGAGCTTTACATTGTTGCCGATGACACAGGTCTCGCCAACGACCACACCCGTGCCGTGGTCGATGAAGAAATACTCGCCGATGGTTGCACCGGGGTGGATGTCGATGCCCGTGTTCTGATGGGCATATTCGGTCATCATGCGGGGCAGAAGCGGCACCTGCAGTTCAAAGAGCCGATGTGCAAGGCGATAGATACTGATGGCTTCAAAGGCAGGGTATGCAAGCTGAATCTCCTGCTCGGAACGAGCTGCAGGGTCGCCCAGGTATGCCGCACGCATATCGGTCTTCAGGACTGCCGCGATCTTGGGCAGACTTTCCATAAAAGAACAGACGATGCGGGAGACGTCTTTGTCATCCTCCAGCAGATCTGCGCAAAGTTCGCACAGCAGGATGGATGCCTGCTGCAGGTAGTCGCGCACCACCGCGTGCAGGAAGGTGCTGTTGTAGCGGCGCTGTGCGTAAATTTCAGGATACATGGCAGAGCGGGTCAGCTCGATAAAGCGCACCACGCGGCGCTTGAGACCGCTTGCCCCCACCACATCCGTATTTTCATCGTGTTCATTGATTTGCAGAAGACCCGATGCCACCGCATCGATGTCATCCCGCAGCCAGTCATTGATCATAAAATTCCCCTCCCCTTAGTCAAACTGAAACATGGGCGTAGAAAGATAGCGCATCCCCGTGTCGGGTAAAAGCGCCACGATGCACTTGCCTGCCCATGCAGGGTCCTTTGCTTTGCAAATTGCCGCATGCACAGCTGCACCCGAAGTGATGCCTGCCATGATGCCGTGGTTTGCACAAAGCGCACGTGCGGCAGAGTAAGCCTCTTCCTCGGTAATGCAGACGATCTCATCGATCAGGGAAAGATCCAAAATGCTTGGCACAAAGTTTGAGCCAATGCCCTGCTGACCGTGCGCGCCAGCATGACCTTTTGTCAAAAGAGGAGACGATGCAGGTTCAACGCCGAGGATATACACGTCCTTTTGGGATTTTAAATACTTTGCCGTGCCCGTGATGGTGCCGCCCGTGCCGATGCCTGCCACGAAGCAGTCCACCGTGCCGTCGGTGTCGCGGAAAATTTCAGGGCCTGTGGTGTCAAAATGCGCCTGCACGTTGACGGGGTTATCAAACTGACGGGGCAGGTATGCACCGCCAAGCTCTTCTGCCAAAGCTTCTGCCTTTTCGATGGCGCCTGCCATGCCAAGCTTGCCGTCGGTCAGAATGACTTCTGCACCATAGGCCTTCAAAATGGCAATGCGTTCAGGGCTCATGGTGTCGGGCATGGTCAAAATCACGCGGTAGCCGCGGGGCACGCCCACTGCCGCAAGTCCGATGCCCGTGTTGCCGCTGGTAGGTTCGATGATGGCATCGCCTTTTTTCAAAAGACCTTTTTTCTCCGCATCCAAAATCATGGCATATGCCACGCGATCCTTTGCACTGGCGGCAGGATTGAATGCCTCGATTTTCACCAGCACATCGGCATAAAAGCCATCTTCGCCGCCTTTTACGATGCGCACAAGGGGCGTATTGCCGATCAGTTGGGAAATACTGTCATAAATTCTCATAGGTTTTCCTTCTTCTTCAAACTAAAATGCGCGGACTCGCACATGCATGAATACTACCATGATATGCAAATCCGCGCAATATTTTTATTTTGTAACTAAGTTTTACCAGCGGAGGGTAATGTCGCCATCGCGCTCGTAATTGACGGCGCGCACGTCGCGCTGCAGGGCAAGCAGTGCATCGAAGTAATCCGCCATGGAGGCAAAGGGCAGGTCTTTCTTTGCGATGATGTCCTTTGCACATGCCGCATCGTTGCGAAGCAGGATATGCAGCAGTGCCGCCTGGAACTGTGCGCTCTTGACACAGACCAGCTCACGGTCTGCGATGTAGTAGTCTGCGCCGTGACCCGTACCTGCCGCGCCGCCCACATATGCATGGATGGCAGGCATGACAGAAGAAACGTCGCCCATGTCCGTGCAGCCCGTGCTCCAGGTGGGAAGAATGGCACAACGCTCGGCAGGAGCAACAGCCACCATCGCCTCATATGCCGCCGCAGACAGGTTCTTGTCGTTCTTCAAAGGCGTGTAGCCTGCACGGTCAGAAATCACCACATTGGCGCCCAGTGCCGCCGCAGAGCCTGCAAGTGCGCGGTTGACGCGTTCATTGACTTCACGGATGGTCTCGGAATCAGAAGCGCGCACATAGCTTTCCATGGTCACCTGTGCAGGGATTGCGTTGACAGCATCGCCGCCCTTGGTGATGATGGGATGCACGCGCACATGCTTTTCATCGCGGAAGGTCTCGCGCAATGCATTGATGGCCTGCATGCCAAGGTTTGCCGCGTACAATGCGTTGACGCCTTCGTGGGGTGCGCCGCCTGCATGAGCGGATACGCCCTCGTAGCAAATGTTCTTGACCACACAGCCGTTGGAGCCTTCCTCCAGCATAAAGTCAAGGTCGGTACCCATGGTGGCAGGATGGACCATAAATGCCATATCCACACCGTCAAACAGACCGCGGTACATGAATTCCACCTTGCCGCCGAAGAAATGGATCTTGCCTTGTTTTCGAAGTTCCTCGCGCCAGGAGGTCTCGATCAATTCCTCTGCAGGGACCATACAAAGACGGATGCTGCCGCAAAGTTCGTCCAGCACACCGGGCTGCATCAGAGCAGTTGCAAGACCGTACAGTGCCGCGCCCTGTGCGTGGTGACCGCAGGCATGCACTGCGCCGGTTTTTGCATCCGCATCGGGATGACCGGGCACGATCAAAGAGTCAAGCTCTGCCAATACAAGCACGCAGGGACCGGGACGACCGGTTTCGATCTGCGTGACAAAACCGGGGATATCCTCGGGACAGGTCAAATGATAGCCCAGTTCTTCAAACTTTTCTGCCAGATATTTGTGTGCTTCCCACTCGCGGTAACCGGGCGCGGGATGCTGCCAAAGAAAGCTTTCCGCTTCCAGAATGGCTTCACTTGCCTGTGCGACTGCATCGATCAAACGCTGCATGATACATCCTCCTTAATCAAACGTTTCGATTTGTTTCTTATTTTCCGCCGCCTGCACGAAGGTAATCCAGTGCCTTCTGAAAATCCGCAGGATACGGCGCATGAGTCATGATATCCTCCCCCGTCGTGGGGTGGACAAATCCAAGTTCATAGGCGTGCAAAGCCTGCGCAGGCAGCGCAGGAAGCTTCTTGCCGTTGGGTGCATAGAGCGGATCGTTTGCCACGGGGTGACCGATATGCGCCATGTGCACGCGGATCTGATGGGTCCTGCCTGTCTTCAGCCGCAATTCAAGCAAGGTGTAGGGGGCTTCAAACTCCTCCAACACACGCCAGTTGGTCAGTGCCCAGCGACCGTCGGGCACCACCGCCATCTTCTTGCGATGAACGGGATGGCGGCCGATATTTGCCTCCACAAAGCCGCTTTGCTCGCGGAATCGACCCTGCACGATGGCATGATAGCAGCGGTGCATGGTACGCTGCGAGATCTGCAAAGCAAGGGATTCATGCGCCTTGTCGTTTTTTGCGACGGACAGTGCACCTGTGGTGTCCTTATCCAATCGATGCACAATGCCCGGGCGCTGCACACCGTTGATGCCCGACAGATCCTTGCAATGGAAAAGCAGCGCATTGACCAGCGTGCCCGTCTCGTTGCCGGGCGCAGGATGCACCACCATGCCGCGGGGCTTATTGATCACGATGACGTCGGAATCTTCATATAAAATATCAAGGGGAATGTCTTCGGGTGCCGCCTCCAAAGGCTTTGCCTCGGGAAGTTCCACCGTAACGGACTGCCCTGCTTTGAGCTTTTTGGAAGAGGTGGTCTCCTGTACGTCGTCCAGCAGAACGTGACCGTTTTTGATCAGGTTCTGCGCAGCGGAACGGGTACAGACGCCTTTTGCCGCAAGGAAGATATCAAGTCTGCTTCCCACATCCTCCGCTTCCACAGGCAGCTCCAGCATTCTTTCCTCAAATGCCTGCTCCATCTTCGCCCTCCGAAGGTTCTTGAATCTGTTCTTTCTTCTTCTTATCGTCAAAGTGCTTGTCGTAGAAGAAGAGGATGAACAAAAACAGCAGTCCCGTACCGATGCAGATGATCACATCCGCAAAGTTGAACACGGGAAAATCAAAAAATGCAAAATTGAACATATCCACCACATAGCCGTAGCAAATGCGGTCGATCAGATTGCCGATGCCACCTGCCATGATCAGCACCAGCGACCAGTGCAGAAGGTGGATCTTGCGCTTATAAAGATGCAGGATCAACACCATGATGCAGATGAGCATAATGGTGGTAAAGATGATGAAAAACAGCGTACTGTTTTCGCCGATGCTGAAGGCTGCACCCGTGTTTTGCACGTAGCGCAGTTCAACAAACTTTCCCCAAAGCGGCATGTAGCCGCCTGCGGCAACCAGTTTGGTTTGTGCCCAGAATTTGATCCATTGATCGGCAAATATAAGGATCGCCATTATAAGAAAAGTCAAAACCATAATCAAATACCTTTTATTTTTACCTTCAGGAAACAATTGCCTGATATGCATCAAAGAGACGATTTTCCTCCTGCAGCAGAGGCTGTACGGCCGCATTTGCGCGGTTATATGCATCCTGCTTGTCTTCGATCTCGTCCAGCACATCTTCCAGTTCATCGCTCTTTTGGCGGAATGCATCCATATCGTGATCTTTCAGCGCCTGTGCGATTTCCTCACTCAAGCTCTGTCTTCGTTTTTGTGCCGCATCCAGTTCCGCCTTGCAGGCGTTTACATCACCCAGGGCATCTGCATACTCCAAGTGCGCATCCAGATAATCTGCACGGGCTTCCAGTGCTTCGATATAGCGTTCACTGCCTGTTTTATATTCTTGCGGCAGTGCAAGCTGACGCAGCTGTTCAATATACCCTGCGTTGCTTTCAATTTCCTTTGCACAAAGATCGTAATCAGCCGGTGCACTTGCAATTTTCTCATCCTGAGAGCGGACACTGAGCACAATATTACGCGCCGTCTGTACCACGCCCTCCTCTTCCAAAATACGGGTACCTGCCTCATCCAGTGCAAAATCGCTGATGCCGTAATAATGCGGCAGAGAGGCAAAGCGAGGCTGACCATTGATCTTGTTAATGTTTTCCTGAATCGTGTCGCTTCTTGCAATGACACTGTAATGTGCCTGCAGGTCATCTGCAAAGTTATCGGTAAACGTACGGGCATAAAAATCCCTTGCTGCAGCACAGAATGTGCTGACTTCCGCCTCGATGGGCAGGATCGCCGTGATGTAATCCTGCATCAGCACCACCTGTGTATCCAGCACTTCCAGTTCACGCTGCAAATTCTCTTTTCCGCGTTGAAATGCTTCGGGCAGGTTTTCAAGTTCATCACACATTGAAAGTGCATTGGCGATCATGTTGCGGTCGTTTTGCAGAATTTCATGCGCCCGTGTCAGTTCCAATGACACCAAAAGATGACCGGGATTCTGCGGTGTGCCTTTGACCTGCATGACCACCTGCTCCACCTGTTCCATAAAAACGCCCAGATTGTTCAAAAGCGGTGTCAATTCCTCCACACGGTCATTGAGCTGTGCCAAACCGATATCCTGTGCATCTGCACGGCTGAACAGCCACCAATGACTGCGATTAAGCTGTTCAAATGCGCTGTTCTGTTTCCTTGCCTGGTCACACTGCTCAGTATAAAAGGCGATCTGATCATCCAGCGTTGCGCCCTGTGTCCGGTCACCAAGGTCCATTTGTTCAGTGATATCCGCTACCTGACGCTGGATCACTGCAAGCTGCGAGGCATACGTCTGCCCCGTCTTCCAGTAGAACACGCTACCTGCTGCAGCCAACACCAGTACAAGGACGATATAAACCCATGCACGTTTGAAAAACGGCTTTTTACCCGGATGGCTTGCCGCACGGCGGCGCTTGGGTGCTTCTTCTTCAAAGTCTCCGCCATCATAGTTGCCGTAATCATCTGCTTCGTCATACACTTCAGGTTCATCGTAATAGACTTCTTCCTCCACGGGAGGATTTTCCACCTGATAGTCTGCCTGCTGCACATCGTCGGACTTTGGGATCACAGTACTGCCTGCTGCAGTTTCAAAGGGAGTTTCCGATACGATCTCCACTTCATCCACCACAGTATCGCCGCGCTGTTTATAATACTGATCGCCGTCGATATCCTGCGCAATGCGTTCATCGCGCGCAATGGGTACGACACGAAACCTTTCTTCTCTTTTATCTGCCATAAACGGGTCCTGCCTTTGATCCGAATTTGCTGAATTTGTCTTTTACAGCTTCTTTCAAGACCGTACAAAGTCTTTGAAGTTATTTTATCACACATTTCACATTCCACACAAGTTTTGCAGCAGGCAAAACGATATTTGCTCCTACTTCAATTCTGTGTTACAATAGCCACAATACAAAACTCGGCAGCATATTTCATAAATATACTTGGGGGAATGATCCATGACATGGGATAAAACACTTTCGTGGAACAGTTTTTTTGAATTGTATCGTGCCGCCTCGCCCGATACACTGCTTTGGCTTGCCCGCCATCTGGCAGATGTCGGTCCTGTGGATGAAGTCATCGAGGTGGTCACCAGCGGCAATATCCCCGAGCGCGTATGTGAAATGCTGCTTGAGCCCTGCATTGCCAACGAAACGCTGACCATGGGTCAGATGTACGATCTGATGGGTGATCTTTCAGGCTACAGTCTTTCCCGCTTGCTTGCGCACTGCGTGGATATTCTGCCCCCCATCGATATGATCGGTTTCTACGGTCACGTAAGCGACGATGTCTTTGTTCCGCTTTATATGCGAAGTTTGTTTGCTGACCCCGAAGGCATCAACGCTGAGGTCATCCATCAGGCGGCACAAGTGCTGGATCAGGACCATCTGGATCGCATTTGTTCCGGCATTTCCATGACACCCAACCGTCTTGCGGCAATTGCATCCATTGCGGATTACTTAAGTCCGCTTGGCAAAAGCATGGCACTTCTTCGCGCCATTGCGGCAGGCATGCATCTTGATGCGGAAGTTATGACAGCATTGACGATGGATCTTGACAATGACATGCTCCATGACGCCCTGCGCCTTGCCCGCGATGCGCACAACACCGATGCAGTGCTGGCACTGGAACTGATGCTGGCAGATGATTTAAGTGAGGATACAAGAACGCCCCTTTCCGTCGAAGAAATTGTATCGATGATGCTTTCCGCCGCCAGCTATCCTGAATATAAGCGCGATCGCAACGGACAGCTGACCGCACCAAGCGAAAGTACTGAATAAAAAAATACAGTAAAACGGATTTCAATCTCATTTGAAATCCGTTTTTTTATTTTGTCTCTTCGTACAATCAGCAAGTCGCAGCACATTTTGTCACATTTGCGAAAAATTCGCAGGTTTTTCCAGTGTATTTTCTTTTTTTCGTGAGAAATTAATAGCACATCACGCAAGAAAGGAGGAACACACAACATGGTCGTACCTGAAGCAAAAAAGGCACTTGAAAACCTGAAGTACGAATCCGCAAAGGATATGGGCGTCAACCTTAAACAGGGTTACAACGGCGACCTGACCGCCCGTGAAAACGGCAGCGTCGGCGGCCGCATGGTGCAGCGCATGATCCGCGAATATCAGGAAAAGCAGATGAGCTCCATGCGATAAATCCGCATCCGATCAAACGTATTTGGAGGTGAAAAACAATGGCAAACAACACTGCAAAGGAAGCTATGAGCAACCTG
>JAGBGW010000176.1 GCA_017935825.1 Clostridia bacterium | reverse complement strand
TTGAAGATCCCAAGGAAGGCCGTGTCATGACCGTTTACACCGACAAGCCCGGCGTACAGCTTTACACTGCAAACGGCCTTGCAGGTGCATTCGTGGATTCCTTCGGCAAGGACGGCGCACGCTACGGCAACCGCGACGGTTACTGCCTGGAGACCCAGCTGTATCCCGACACCCCCAACAAGCCCAACTTCCCCAACGGTCTGTTGAAGGCTGGCGAGGAATATCACTACACCACCATTTACGAGTTCTCTGCAAAGCAAGTGGATGTAAGATAAAGGGCTGCGCCCTTTAACAATCCCGCAAATTGGTAAAAAAGATAAAGCAGGACAGAAATTTCTTCGTCCTGCTTTTTGCTTGCAAAAACGTAGGGGCAGCAACCTTGTCCGCACGCATCGAATTTGTCAAACACATCCATTCTTTACCTAGATACAGTTGAAAAGCAAATCAAAAAGGTTTATCATTGTCATAGAGTTTTTGTTTGAAAAGGAGAATTCGAATTCCCATGGTCAACCAGTATATGTACGGTATCGGCAGCAAGCGTTCTGTCATCCGTGAGATTTTTGAATATGCAAAGGCACGCGGCGCTGAAGTTGGTCCCGAAAACGTCTTTGACTTTTCCATCGGCAACCCCAACGTTCCTGCACCCGACTGTGTAAAGGAAGCCATCATCGATCTGATGAACGAACCCGACTCCACCAAGATCCACGGCTACACCTCTGCACAGGGCGATCTGGAAGTGCGCAAGGTCATTGCGGATTCCGTCAACAAGCGCTTTGGCTGCAGCGTTGTGCCCGAGTGCATCTACATGACTGTCGGTGCTGCTGCATCTGTTACCATTTCCGCATCCGCACTGTATGAAGAAGGCGACGAGTTCCTTACCTTCGTACCTTATTTCACCGAGTACAAGGTCTTCGTCAAGACCGCAGGTGCTGACCTGAAAGTGGTTCCCACCCAGGATAAGACCTTCCAAATTGATATCGATGCCTTCCGCGCTGCCATCAACGAGCATACCAAGGGCGTTATCATCAACTCTCCCAACAACCCCTCGGGTGTCGTTTACAGCGAAGAGTCCATCAAAAAGATGTGCGCAGTTTTGGAAGAAAAGCAGGCTGAGTACGGCAAAAAGATCTTCCTCATCAGCGACGAACCCTATCGCGAAGTGGTCTACGACGGTGTGGAAGTGCCCTACCTTGTAAACTACTACGACAATACCATCATCTGCTATTCCTACTCCAAGGCACTGTCCCTGCCCGGCGAGCGTATCGGCTACATTCTGGTCTCTCCCAAGATCGAAAACTGGCAGGATGTCTACTTTGCAGTCTGCGGCGCAGGTCGTGCACTGGGCTATGTGTGTGCTCCCAGCCTCATGCAGAAAGTCATCGCACGCTGCGAAGGCAGCACCTCCGACGTTTCCATCTATGCAAGAAACCGCAATCTGCTGTATAATGCACTGGTGGAGTACGGCTATGAGTGTGTTAAGCCCGACGGTGCGTTCTATCTGTTTGTCAAGTCTCCCAGCGGCGACTCTTATGAGTTCTACGAGCGCGGCAAACAGCACGACCTTCTGATGGTACCCAGCGACGACTTCGGCGTGCCCGGCTATGTGCGCGTGGCATACTGTGTCCAGACCGAGACCATCGAGCGTGCGCTTCCTTCTTTCAAGAAGCTGATCGATTCCTACCGCGACTAATCTATGCAACAGCATGCCGCTTCGACCCACATCGAAGCGGCAGTTTTTTATGATTTTATGAAAAAAAGGAGAATCTGCCATGCAGCTGCCCGAAGG